>JAPKEK010000372.1 GCA_028822125.1 Pseudomonadales bacterium
TAACCCGTTCTGAATTCATATTACTGCCGTAGGCAAAATAGTAACCAGGCTGGCGCAGGTCAGAGCTCATCCTTTTTCGATCCAGTAACTAAAAACAGCGTCTGACTGTTCATAATGCAACAGACGGTGATTCAGGAATCGACAGAAATCCCGAAAATCCCGCGTCGTGGAAGGATCGGTGGCAATCACCTTCAGGATTTGTCCTGCCTGAAGGTCCATCAATTTATGACGAACCAGCATCAATGGCTCAGGACAACGCAGATCAGTTGCGTCAATGGTTACATCATGCTCAGGCAAAGGCATCAGTCTACTCTTTCGGTTCCATAGATATTATTACCCAGCCCTTGAGAGACCAGTGGATAGGCATAGAGCCCGTCGCACAAAACCTGCCGGAACTCACTCCCTGACTAACCTGCTTATTGAACACCACATTGCTGAAGGTCTTGGGTACCTTAACGATTGTACCGTGCGCCGTGTTTTCAGTGAAGCGCATAATGCAGCAGGCTGCAGGGGCTGTGCATTGCTGATGCGATTCGAGACCGAATCAGCGATGAAATTGCAAATGAATCCCTGCTGAAACCGCCATGAATCACCTGCACAGCCACCCCACAAATTAAGGTCTAAAGGGGGGTGTTCTGCAAAACCTGCAATGGCTGTGTTAAACCAACCGAAAGCATCACTTTTAGACAGCAGTGGACCCTCTATCGGCTTGCCAGGCGCAAATCATGATGCTCGGCCCGACCCTTTCATCAACCGCTTGTGTCTCTAACAGGCTGGCGTCTCTATAATACTGGATGTCTGAGTATCCGGGTCGAAAACTATCTGAGCGAGTCCTTGTCGCAACTGGATCATCACCTGGTCACACTTTTTCGCAAGGCTAACATCAGCTGTGCCGTACTCGGTACCTTCCCTGAGCACAAACTCCTCGATCAACCCTGCCAGGGCTTGTTCAGAAAGTACATTCCAGGGTATCTGCATAGCCGATCCACGATTGGCAAAAAATTAACGCCGATAACCCAGTTACCGGCTCCAGGCAAAGCTTTTCAAAAACATTACCCACGCCACACAAGGCCCTCGGAGTAAATAACCACTGTATAGCAAGCATTCCAGAGAATGGCTGACGACATAACTTGTAATTGAACTAACCCATTAGAGGGGTACCTTACCGTGTCCTTCAACGAAGTCACAGGTAACCTGCCTCAGCCTTTCCTGGAATGCTGATTCAAGCCGTTAATGGCGTGCTCATCTGCAGCACACTTACGACAACCTCGTTCATTGCCATCACCCGGGAAATATATACCCGCGTAGCAGCCAGCAAAAGATGGATATCCCATCACAATCAGCGGCCCGGAAACCGGCTCCGAGCCTTGATCTGCATTGAAAATCAGGCAGCAAGCCAAGGCAGGTCGGATGACCATCACTGCAGTGCTGACAGACCAGGAAAGAATGGCGCGCCTGATGAGCACTCGATCGGTGTCCTTATAGCCCAGCTTCGATAGACGCTGGCAGTCTTCGATGACGCTACCCCGGCTATTAAACTCCGCCACGGCAGCGGTTGTTTAGTGACCCCGCCAACGAATTAGCTTTCAATCGTAACCGCTATTGCTCTGATTCTTGTCGCTGGGAGTCCAGTCGCTGGGAGTCCAGTTGCTGTAGATCCAGTTGCTGGACTCGCTTCTTTTCAAGGTTATTAAAATCAAATAACGCGCCGTCCAGCAGTTGCGACGGAGCAACATCAGCCAGGGATTTAAATATGGTTTCCACTCGGCCGGGAAACTGCCTCTGCCAGCCATTTAACATTTCTTTGATAGCCTGCCTTTGCAGGTTATCCTGCGAACCGCACAGGTTACAGGGAATAATCGGGAAGGCCTTCAATTCAGCATAACGTATCAGATCAACTTCCTTGCAGTAAGCTAAAGGTCGGATGACTATATTTGCGCCATCATCTGAAAGCAGCTTGGCTGGCATGGCCTTCAACTTACCCGCATGAAACAGATTGAGAAACAGCGTTTCTATAATGTCATCCCGATGATGACCCAGGGCGATCTTGTTATAGCCATTGCGTTTTGCAAATTTGTAAATAATTCCCCGTCTGAAACGAGAGCACCAACCACAGTAGGTCTTACCCTGAGGAACCATTTCCGTAACCAGGGAATAAGTATCCTGCTCCAGGATGCGATACGGGACGCCCTCTGATTGCAGATAATCCGGTAATACATTTTCAGGAAACCCCGGCTGCTTCTGATCCAGATTGACTGCCAGCAGCTCGAAATCAATAGGTGCCCTGCGCTGTAGTTCTCGCAATATATCCAGCAGGGCATATGAATCCTTGCCACCGGACAGGCATACCATGACCCGATCGCCGTGCTCAATCATGTTATAATCAGCAATAGCACGACCGACCTCACGACGAAGCCGTTTTTGAAGCTTTTTCTCTTCTCTTCTGATTTTCGCCTGGGCGGAAAGATCTGGCATAGGATAATACTTTATGAAATTAATTCTATTTTACACTGGCCAGAGACGCTTAGAAATGGCGTGGTTGAAAACAAGTCTAGTGCATTTTCTGACGGCATTATTAATTTCTGTGCCGGCAGCCAATGCCCTGGTCATTCTACAGTACCACCACATTGATACTGACACCCCGCAAATCACCTCGACCTCCCCCGAAGTGTTCGCAGCTCATCTCGAATTCCTCAAAACGCACGACTATCAAATCGTATCCTTAGGCGAGGCATTACAGCAACACAGCTCTGGCGGCAGCGCTACAAAGCCCAGCGTTGCCATCACCTTTGATGATGCTTTTTCCAGCATCTACACCACGGCCTTTCCCCTGCTCCAGCAGTATCAATACCCTTTCACTATATTTGTTGCAACTGACTTTATTTCTGATAACTCAAAACAGTATCTTTCCTGGCAGCAACTGGCTGAAATGACAGATGCTGGAGCAACCATCGCAAATCACACCCGCAGCCATCTGCACATGGTCAGAAGACACGCTGGCGAAGACGAAGTTGCCTGGCTGCAACGGCAAACTCGAGAGGTTGTGCAGGCGCAGAGCCTAATAGAAGCAGAGACAGGAACGTCATTTCGTATGCTGGCACTGCCCTATGGAGAATATGAGCCCAGCCTCATTTACCAACTCAAGGCATTATCCTTCTATATTTTTGGTCAGCAGAGTGGTGCTGTGTCTTTATCTGACCTGCCCATGATTATCCCAAGATTCCCTATGGGTGGGCGCTATTCGGACCTAGCAACTTTTGGCACTAAAATCAGTACCCGGGCATTCCCCAACCAGGGAAAGGTTATTAATCCCATATTAATCCACAGCCAGAATCGCCCCCTGCTTGGCCTGAATTTCCCAGAGGGCAACTGGCGCCTGACAGATCTAGCCTGTTACGGTCCAGACGGCAGATTAATCCTTGAAAAAACCTCAGCAACTTCTTTTGCGGTACGCAGTAAAGTCGACTTAACAGCCGGCCGGTCCAGATACAACTGCACCATGCCGGATCAACAGGGTCGGTTCTATTGGTATTCCCAGATCTGGATGATGAAAGATATTGACGGCAGCTGGTATCCGGAACCCTAAAGCTCAGGCTAGCTCTCTTAACACACTAACCGGTGACTGACTGACCAGTGATCGAGTCGCAGCGACACCGATAACACCAATCAGGCCCGCGCCCAGCAGCGGTCCTACCACCCATAAAGCCAGGGTCGGTGCGTAATTCAGGTCAAATACCTGGGTTTCCAGCATGAACACCGTAAATTCCGCACCAATGGCGGCCAATAAGCCAGCGAAGAATCCCAGGGCGAGAAACTCGATTGATAAACTACCCAAAACCAGTCGCTGCG
>JAPKEK010000373.1 GCA_028822125.1 Pseudomonadales bacterium
ATGTCGCAGCCGTATTTCGCTCAACGGCGGAAGGTGAAACTGGCCATGCCCACGGGCACCTGGAATATTTAGAAGAAACCGGAGATCCAGCCACCGGGTTACCGATTGGCGGGACATCAGATAATCTTAAAGCATCTGTTGCAGGTGAGACTCACGAGTACACCGATATGTATCCAGGGATGGAGGCAGCGGCTCGGGATGAGGGTTTCGATGAGATAGCGGATTGGTTTGAGACGCTTGCTAAAGCGGAAAGAAGCCATGCTAACCGTTTCCAGAAAGCGCTGGATACACTCGATAGTTAATCGCTGAAAATAGATTAGGTGCGATCCTCTGATCGCACTTCACTGAGGTACCGATGCTGTTAAGATCTGATTTATGGTCTCTGGAAGACTATTCAGAAATTCGCTCGACTTTTCGAAAGGAAGTTCTGGCGCATAAGCAGCATCGCCGTGTCCAAATCGGTGATGCTATGCAGTTAATATTTGAGGATCGGTTGACCATTAAATACCAGATCCAGGAAATGCTGCGGATTGAGAAGATCTTTGAAGCCGAGGGGATTCAGCAGGAACTTGATGCTTACAACCCGCTCATTCCTGATGGTGATAACTGGAAGTGCACCTTGCTGATTCAATACCAAGATGTGCGAGAGCGTCAGGGTCGGCTTAAAGAACTGCTCGGTGTGGAAGATAAGGTCTGGTTGCAGGTAGGAGACGGCAAACGTGTCTGGCCAATTGCAGATGAAGACATGGAAAGGGCGAATGAGAATAAAACCGCAGCTGTACACTTTATCCGTTACCCGTTAATGCTCGAAGATATTACTGCCTTAAAATCAGGCGCGGCGATTACTTTCGGTGTTGAGCATGCGGCTTATCTATGCAGTCCTGTCCAGGTTGCAGAGGCGGTTAGGCTGACCCTCGTGAGCGATATTGGCTAGTGTTCTCTTATTTACGGCAATCCCAGGCACGGCTTGCGCCGTCAAATCGGCCGTGGTTACCTTGTTTTTTTTAGCGCGAATCATTTTTCTCGTTTCAACTGCCATATAAGTGCTTATACTCTAAACTGGTTTATTGGAGGTGTGCTATGTCCCGACTTGTCTTTTTGGTGCTGTTGATTGTGCTAGGCCTAACATCGGGCTGTGGTTTAAATAACCTGCCCAGTTTCGATGAGCAGGTAAAGTCGTCCTGGTCTCAAGTGGAGAATCAGTATCAGCGTCGAGCTGACCTCATTCCCAACCTGGTGGCTACTGTAAAGGGCTACGCCGCTCAGGAGAAGGACACCCTGCTTGCGGTCACGCAGGCGCGAGCGAAAGTGGGAAGTATGCAGGTCGACCCGGGACTCATCAATAATCCAGCTAAGTTGCAGCAGTTTGAACAAGCCCAGAGCCAGCTTTCCGGCGCGCTTAGCCGGCTGATGGTGGTGGTTGAAAAATATCCGGACCTGAAGTCAAACCAGAATTTTCTGGCACTTCAGTCCCAGTTGGAAGGAACTGAAAATCGGATATCAGTGGCTCGTCGCGATTATATTGGTGCCATTGAGCGCTATAATACGGAAATGCGGACTTATCCGGGCAAGCTATGGCATTCCTGGCTATACAGTGAGCTCAAACCCAGAGATGCCTACTATGCTGCCACCACCGAGAATGCTGAGCAGGCACCGCAGGTGAATTTTTAGTGATTCTACGTAGCCTGTTATTATTGTTACTGATCTTTCCGGTCAGTGCTGATATCCAGTTTCCAAGGCTGGGTGGTCGGGTGGTTGATGATGCTGGGATGCTCAGCTCGAGCAGACAAGCCCAACTCAGTCGGTTGTCAGAAGCCCACGAAAACGCCACGGGTAATCAGGTAATTGTCGTGACCTTACCAGACCTGCAGGGTATGGCCATTGAGGAATACGGCTACCAGTTGGGTCGGCATTGGGGAGTTGGGCAGGAAGGGGCCAATAATGGGACCCTGCTGATTATAGCCAAAGCAGAACGCCAGGTTCGGATCGAAGTCGGTTATGGCCTGGAGGGTCAGTTAACTGATGCGATTGCCAGCAATATCATTTATCAGGTGATCAGGCCAGCGTTCAAGAAAGGCCAATTCGGTCAGGGAATTGAAGCCGGTGCGCGATCAATTATTCAAGCCTTGGGGGGTGAATATGTAGTTAAAAAGCAATACCGGGAAAGCCGTAATAAAAGGCCTATGAGCTGGGGCTTTGTTTTAATCCTTGGGGTGCTTTACTATCTATTGCCGATGTTAGGTGGTGTGCTGGGCCTGGGTAGGCCCCATCACCGTCGTCGCGGGCGTTATGGTGCAACTGCTGGCTATATTGGCGGGGGCGGATTTCGCGGGGGCGGTTTCGGCGGTGGTGGTGGATTCAGTGGCGGCGGTGGCGGCTTTGGTGGCGGTGGCGCGAGTGGAGGCTGGTAGAAAATGACCTTGTTAACGGAAAGCGAACTAGAGAAGGTATCTGCTGCAATTCACGAAGTCGAACAGAAAACGGATGCCGAGTTGGTGACAGTGCTGGCGGCAAGAGCGGATAACTACAGTTATATACCGACCATGTGGGCGGCAATGCTGGCTCTGTTATCTCCCAGCCTGGTAACGGTTCTGCCCTTCTGGGTCGAAATGAATGAAATCATGCTGATTCAGTTAGGCGTATTTATTGTGTTGGCGATTCTACTGAGATGGCAACCCATTCTGGTGAGGATTATCCCCAATCAGGTAAAAACCTGGCGGGCGAGTAATCTGGCGCGACGACAGTTCCTTGAAAACAATCTGCATCACACCCAGGCCGAAGTGGGTGTGCTGATTTTTGTATCAGAAATTGAGCATTATGTTGAGATTATTGCTGATCGTGGTGTCAGTAGTCACATAACAGATGCCGAATGGGCCGAGATTGTCTCTGCTATGACCGATCAGGTCGCAGCCGGCAATACCTTAGAAGGATTTCTGAGCTGTGTAGACGCTTGCGGCGTGTTGCTGGAGAAGCATTTACCGGCAACCTCTGCGAAGGATGAATTACCCAATCATATGGTGGTTATCTGAAATCAGAGCCCGCCGCTGGGATAATTTCTTGAGATCATGTTCGCCGCTTGTACAGATCTTTTGCGGAAAGGGCGCCGTGCTGCATAAAGGTATGTATGGCGTTGCTGACGCCCTCGGGTTCATGGATAGCGACTTCATGTCCAGCGCGCGAAAATACCTGCAGCGCTGCATTGGGTAAGCGTTTGAAATCTGCCAGGTTCGCGCTCAGCAGGCCATCGACTGAGCCGGCAATCATTAGCGTGGGGATCGTAATTTCTGGGAGTTTTTCAGCAAGGTCGATGTCAGTCATTGCTTTGGCGCCATCGGTCAGGTGACCTTCTGATACCCGCATAATGTGGTCAACTCGACTTTCTATCCAGGCATCAGTTTCCACCTCAGGTCGAAATCGCGTGTCCAGGTAATTCTGTTTTATGGCAGCTCTGTCGTTTTCTCTGCGGTGCTTCAGCCGGGTCTCAAGCATAGAAGCATTCATCATACCGGTGCCTTTGCTGGGAATCGGTGCCATGAGGATCAGCCGATTGAGCCGGTCTAGATGGTGCGCTCCCAGAACAAAACCAATGCCGCCGCCCATGCTGTGTCCGGCATAACTGAATTTGTTGATTTTCAAGTGATCCATCAAACCAAGGACATCCAGCGCATATTGTTCCAGATTGTAACCGTCAGCCGTGTCTTCGCTTTCCCCAGTCCCTCTGCATTCCATCAGGATAACCTGGTAGTGCTGCTTGAGTTGCAGCGCCACCGGCAGCCAATTCACTCTGGAAGCGGTGTAACCATGATGCAGCAGTAAAGGTTCGCCCTGACCGAGTTGA
>JAPKEK010000374.1 GCA_028822125.1 Pseudomonadales bacterium
CGAGATCAAAGCCGGATAGTCCTCTAGCAGCTGTGCAACAAGTTCTCCTAGCCGCTGGCTTAAACTCGGCAGGTCCTGATAGAGACTACTCAACTGGCGCCAGATTCTAGGTACCAGCAGGAATAGAAACCCGACAAAGCCACCTAGAAACAGAATAAAAGTGATCCACACCGCGACTAACTTGGGAATACTGTACTGCCTCATGAAATTAATGATGCCCTGCATCACAAAAGCAAGTACAACCCCTGTCAGCACGGGAGCCAGAATCTGCCCCATGAATAGAAAAGAGAGGCTGATTCCCAGTAATAGAACAAATACTAGAACGGCCTCCTCATCAGAGAAATAACGGTCTATCCAGATCTTAACAATATCCAGCACAATGCAACCTCGTCACGCTTTTTTTAACCAGTGAATGTAATGCCCGTCCTGTTCCTGCTGTTCTATCAGACTATGGCCACTTTGTTTAGCAAAAACCTGGAAATCTCTAACTGAGCCTGCATCGGTACAGTCCACTTTCAGCACGGCACCAGAGGTCAATCGATTCAGGACCTGCTTGGCTTTTAGAAGCGGTAACGGGAATGATAATCCAGTGACATCCAGAGTTTCGTCAAGGGTTAACATTGATCGACTATCCTTTCATACTTACAAAGTTGCATTATAGCAGTAGTTTTCCTACATAAATCTTGAATCCATGCAGCTCTCCCTGCGAACATAGCCACATGAAGATCAAAAGCACCCTTATTTTCGTAATTAGCATGCTGGCTAATACAAGCCAGGCAGACAACAGTGGCCTCAACCTGCCAAATCTGGGTGATGCCAGTTCTGGCATTGTATCGCTTCCACAGGAGCACAACCTTGGGCAACGATTCCTTCGCTCGGTACGAAGTCAGGTCATCAGTATGGACGACCCATTACTGGTTGACTATCTCGAACACCTTATCTACCGCTTATCGTCTTTCAGTGAAGTCGAAGATCATCGCCTTTACATTATACTGATTAAAAACCCACTGATTAATGCCTTTGCGGCACCCGGCGGCGTTATCGGTGTCAATCACGGCTTATTTCTCAATGCTGAAAGCCACCACGAAATGTCTGCAATACTCGCTCATGAATTAGCCCATCTAAGCCAACGGCATTTCGCCCGGGGTATCGAAAGTGGAAAAAAATCCGGTGTAATCACCATTGCAGGGTTGCTGGCAGGTGCTATTCTCGCCTCTGCAGGCGACGGCGACGCGGGCCTTGCGGCACTCAGCTTAAGTCAGGGCTTAGCTCAAACGCAACAGTTGAGTTACAGTCGAACCCGGGAGGCTGAAGCTGACAGAATCGGTATTACGACCATGATCAATGCCGGCATAGACCCACGCGCAATGGCCTATATGTTTGAGAGACTTGATCGTCTGACCCGCTACAGCGGCGACCTTATTCCAGAGTTCCTGAGAACGCACCCGGTCACAAGGCTGAGGATAGCCGATGCCTACAACCAAACTGAAAGCTTGACCAAAAAAAAATGGCCACTTGATCTGAACTATCAACTCATGAGGACACGGGCAATTGTACTTTCCCGTGATCCAAAAGAGACCCTGACCCTGTTCAGGAAAAACAATAATTCAAAAAATCCTATTCAGGCCATTGCACATCAATACGGTCGAGCGCTGGCGCTAACATTAACGGGTGAAATCCGCGAAGCAGAACAATTGATTTCAAGCTTGAGGAAAAATGCCCAGAACAATATAACCTATCAGATTGCAGAGGCGAAATTACTGGCGGCTGACCATAAACCCAAAGCGGCTGCTAAACTATTGGAGGCCTCTCTTAACATCAATCCCGGTAACTATCCCCTGGCAATGGCTCATGCTGAGCTTTTAATTCAACTAAAACGCCCGGGCGAGGCTTCCCAGACCTTATTGGAACTATCACAGAGCAGACCCGATGATGAAACAGTCTGGTATCACCTGGCGGAAGCGCTTGGCCTGGCAAATGACATTAGCGGTGTGCACCAGGCCAGAGCTGAATACTTTGTCTTGAACGGAGATTTTGATCAAGCCATCAAGCAACTTGGCTATGCATTGCCTCTGGTCCGACAGAATTTTCAAGCTAGTGCCAAGATAAAACAGCGTATCGAAGAAGTCTGGAACCTCAAGGCTGGATCTGAGTAGACGCGTACTTCCAAGCAGCTAGTTGGTGTTTATTTTCTAAAATCCACCATGCGCTGCAAAGGTACCATTGCACGTGCTGCCATTTCTTCGGGTATGACAATTTCATTTTCACCCGTTCGCAGGCTGTGCTCCAGATTGTCCAGGGAATTCATTGCCATCCACGGACAATGAGCGCAACTCCGGCAGGTTGCACCACGCCCTGCTGTAGGCGCTTCAATGAATAGTTTACCCGGTGCTGCCTGTCTCATCTTATAGAAAATCCCACGATCTGTGGCCACTATAAACTGCTGGTTGGGGAGTGCCACGACTGCCTGGATTAATTGGGAAGTCGAACCAACCACGTCAGCCAGTTGGATGACCGCCTCGGGCGACTCAGGATGGACCAGAACAGCGGCGTTGGGATGAACAGCCTTCAAATCCCTCAATCCTCTGGCCTTAAATTCCTCATGAACGACACAGGCTCCATCCCACTTCACCATATCTGCCCCGGTTTCATTTTCAATGTAGGCACCCAGATACCGATCTGGAGCCCAAAGAATTTTTTCATCTGCCTCCATCAGGAACTCAATCACATCCAAAGCAATACTGGATGTGACAACCCAGTCAGCTCTCGCTTTTACAGCCGCTGAGGTGTTAGCGTAGACAACGACAGTACGATCAGGATAAGCAGAACAAAACCGGTCAAACTCGTCGCTCTGACAACCCAAGTCAAGCGAACAGGTCGCCTCTAGCGTCGGCATCAGCACTGTTTTATCCGGATTAAGGATTTTCGCGGTTTCACCCATGAACCTGACGCCTGCAACCACTAGAAGCTTGGCTTCACTGCTGGCGCCGAAGCGTGCCATTTCCAGCGAATCTGCCACGCAGCCTCCGGTCAGGTCTGCCAGGGCCTGGATATTCTCGTCCGTGTAATAATGCGCTACCAGCACAGCCTGCTTCTCTTCAAGTAAGTTAGCAATCCGTTCATTGGCCTGCGCTACTTCAACTTCAGTGATTCGTTTATCATGATGCAATGGAATATCAATTAAAGTACTCAATGGTCATATTTCCCTTGTGAAAACAGCTCAGCTCTTGATAAGAGGTCAGGGTCGGTGCCAACGAGTCAATGGCAAGTACCCCTGATTACTCAAACATTATATTATTTGAGTGAACCAGAATCGACAATGCCTAAATGTCACTACTTTTCCTTATCCAGAACACAAAACAAATTGATGACGGCAACTGTCTGCGCCTTGTTAACGCGGCGCTACAGCAGAATGTACGCATAGCAATCGCTGACATTGATACTTTAAACCTGCATAAACACCATATCGGGGTCAGGGGATTTAGTGTTTTAAACACCCTTAAAGGTGGTCACAGGGAGGACCTGTCCAAGCACTTTTTGCTGTCTGATTTTAAAACAGTATGGGTACTTTCGCTGGGTAAAAGGGAAAATTTTCTCGACAAAATACAACTTCTGAGGATGGCAGAAAGAACCACGCGACTCGTTAATTCCGTCGACTCGATCATGTTCCTTAAAAGTAAGTACAGCCTGGCCGGTTATCCCAATAGATTTAAATACCCGGAAAGTCACGCCAGTAGCAATGCTCGTGACCTGCTCCAGATAGTCGAATCTGGTGGTAACTGGATAGCCAAGCCACCTGCTGGCAGTTTTGGCAGAAAGGTTTTCTTCC
>JAPKEK010000375.1 GCA_028822125.1 Pseudomonadales bacterium
TCGAGCTCGCCGCCCGGTAGCACAACAGGCGCATCGTTATATATGGTGGCCGCTGTCAGGCCGGACTCCATCGCGCCAGCATAAAAAAATGGCTTGAAGTTTGAACCTGGCTGGCGCTTGGCCTGGGTGACATGGTTAAACTGATTCAGCCTGAAGTCATATCCACCTACCATGGCCCTGATCGCCCCATTTTGTGGGTCGGTTGCAATAAAGGCACCCTGTATTGATGGCACCTGCCCTAACGCCCATCTGTCCTGGCCAACTGGCTCGATTCTAACCAGATCGCCCACCTGAACAATATCTGAAGGTATCCTGGGTTGCCTGCCGCGGGCATTAACATTGATATAAGGTCGAGCCCAGCGCATTTCTGACCACTCAATGGTGATTAGCTCATCATCTTTAGTCAGCAGATCAACCGCGTCCTGGTATAGCTTGACGACAATTGCCGGGTGTTGGTTACCAACCAGGTTGGTCTTGTTCAGCCTGGTTTTCCAAGCGGTCGGAAAGCCGGCAAGGGGGTCTGCCAAGTACGCCTGTGTTCCGTGTAGACCGCTTGCCTCAGCACCACGATAACCATGTCTTCGATCATATAGGTTGAGTTGTTTGATGAGCGCATTTTCTGCAGCAATTTGCATATGGCTGTCGATGGTAGTGTTGACTATTAAGCCTGTATTGTAGGCGGCTCTTCCGTATCGATTGAGAATTTCCGATCGAACGATCTCTGCCACGTAGAGCGCTGGGAGGTCTATTCTCCTGTCGTGTACTTTGGCTGTTATCGGCGCCTGCACGGCTCTGCGATGTGATACCTTATTAATTGAACCCTGTTCAAGCATGCGATTGAGGATCAGGTTTCGTCTTTCCAGGGCTCTCACTGGCCCGTTGATGGGGTTACCCGCTTCAGGCGCCTTAGGTATTCCGGCCAGCATGGCCAGTTGCGGCAGCGATAGTTGATCTACGTTTTTTCCATAATAGGTATTTGCAGCAGCCTGGATACCATAGGCATGTTTGCCAAACGGGATGACATTGAGATAAAGCGCCAGGATTTCCTGTTTGGTCAGGGCTTGCTCTAATTTTATCGCGAGCAGCATTTCCTTGAATTTTCTGATGAATCTGACCTCGGATGCGCCGGAAATATTTTTTACCAGTTGCATGGTGATTGTGGATGCGCCTGTTTTGATTTCACCAGCGTTGATGAGCAGTTGCCAGGTGGCATTAGCCAGGGTTACCAGGTCGATACCACCGTGTACAAAAAAACGCTTATCTTCAGTATCGAGTAGGGCATTAGTGAAGGTTTTCGGAATTTTGTTATAGGTAATGGGTAGCAGCCGCTCACCATATTCCTGGATGAGTTTCTGGTCCTGGCTATATATTTTCAATGGTGCTTTCAAATTAATATTGGTGAATGTTTCGATTTCAGGGATTTGCGGATTGAGGTACAGATACGCCGATGCCAGCCCCATGCCGAGCAGAGCGAACAGTGTTAGTAGTATCCAGAATAGGGTTCGGATTAGCATTTTTATTGATTGATCTGGTTGATGAACAAGGGTGATAAATTGTCTAGAAATTATTCTCTCTGATTCTATTAAAATAAGACAGTGGCAGGTGTTTCATGCCCCTGTTTGATTATGACTCTGGTTAGTTGTGGAGTATAGTTGAGTCGTTAGCGTATTGTGTCATCATGTTCAATTAATCGAGAAACAGCAAGAAAATCAAGAGAATGCGGCGTGTTTAGTTTCCTTAAAAAGAAGCAGAAAAGTATCTTAGGTTTGGACATCAGTTCGACTTCGATCAAATTACTGGAACTCAGTCAGAGCGACGCTGGTCTGAGAGTTGAAAGCTATGGTGTGGAACCGCTACCGGATAATGCTGTTGTTGAGAAAAACGTCGCAGCGATAGAAGAGGTTGGGCTGGCTACCAAGCGATTAACAGAACGTGCTAAAACCAAAGTTAAGGCGGTGGCGGTGGCGGTGGCGGGCTCGGCAGTGATTACCAAAACGATTGAAATGCCTGTCGATCTGTCGGATGCGGAAATCGAAGACAGGTTATACGAAGATGCAGATCAGTACATCCCTTATCCACTCGATGAAGTGGCCCTGGATTTTCAGGTACAGCGAACCAGCCAGAAGAATCCTGAGATGGTCGAGGTTCTCATTGCCGCATGCCGCAGAGAGAATATTGAAGCACGGGTAGAGGCGCTGGAGATTGCTAATCTGACCGCCGAAGTTGTGGATATTGAAGCGCATTGTGTGCAGCGATCATTTGAGTTATTGAACCTTCAACTGAGGCAGGATGCTGATGATGTGCCCGCCGAACAGGTCCTGGGAGTGGTTGATATCGGTGCAACCATGACGACTTTATCTGTACTGACGGGTTCAGGGGTGCCTTATACCAGGGAACAGCTTTTTGGAGGTAAGCAGCTTACAGATGAAATTCAGCGGCACTATGGTATGACGGTAGCCGAAGCTGGCTATGCCAAAAAGTTCGGTGGCCTTCCTGAAGGCTATGAAGCTGAAGTGTTAATGCCGTTTAAAGAGGCACTGGTACAGCAGGTAATGCGGTCCTTACAGTTTTTCTATTCTGCCACGGCATATAATGACGTAGACCACATTATTCTTGCCGGTGGTACTGCCTCGCTTGAAGGTCTTGCCGAACTGCTTGAATCAAAGCTAGGAACACCCTGTACAATAGCAAACCCTTTTGCTGCCATGTCGGTGAACCCTGATGTCGATGAACGCAGTCTCATGAATGATGCTCCGGCGATGATGATTGCCTGTGGCCTTGCGCTGCGGAGCTTCGACTAATGATGCAATTGGCGCTGGGGTTACAGGAATATAGACGTGGCTGATATCAAGATTAATTTGTTGCCTTGGCGACAGCGGGTACGTGAAGAACAGCAACGGCAATTCATTAATATAATCGCTGGGTTGATGATATTAGGTGTGCTCTGCGTTGTTTTACTGTGGCAGTATTATGGTAATAGAATTTCTAACCAGGAGGCACGTAACCGCATATTAACCTCAGAAATTTCGGTCCTTGATAACAAGATTGAAGCCATTCAAGTAATGCAATTAAAGCGCAAGGAATTGCTAGATCGAATGAAAGTCATACAGGAACTCCAGGGCACCAGGCCTGTTATTGTTAGGTTATTTGATGAGTTAGCCCGGCAGTTAGCCTCCCGGGTCTTTTTTGAAGAAGTGAAGATGAGTAAGGAGACTCTCTTTATTCGTGGCGTTGCCGAAGATAACAACCGAATTTCTAATCAATTGCGTAATTTTAGTACCTCGCAATGGTTTAGGCTCCCTAACGTCACCAAAATTGATGCAGATTCACGGTATGGGGCATTGGCCAGTCGGTTTTCGTTGAGCGTAATGCGCAGTTCACCGAAGAAAATTGAGGAAGCTGAGTAATGGCATTTCAGGATGTATTACAATCTCTGCGTGACATTGATATAAGCGATCTGGATTTAAGTGATCTGGATTTCAGCGCGGCCGGACAGTGGCCGACGCCGGTAAAGGCCATGGCTGCAATGTTTGGATTTGGCATGGTCCTCTTGGCAGGGTACTTTTTCCTGATTACAGATATGCAGCAAGACCT
This sequence comes from Pseudomonadales bacterium, assembly GCA_028822125.1. Lineage (GTDB taxonomy): Bacteria > Pseudomonadota > Gammaproteobacteria > Pseudomonadales > Azotimanducaceae > UBA9926. The sequence continues at coordinate 3,595 of JAPKEK010000375.1, forward strand.
TGAGCTCGCGGGGAAAAAGGAACAGACCCTGCGACAGTCGTTCGAATCCAAGTACCAGCAGGCTGGCCTACTCGAGGATTACCGTCAACAGGCAAAAGAAATGGAAGATAAATTTGAATCTATTCTAAGAAAACTGCCTTCGGACACAGAGATTCCAGGATTAATTGAAGATATTACGGAAGTCGGGATTACAAATGGGCTTATTTTTAATCAGATCGATCTGCAG
>JAPKEK010000376.1 GCA_028822125.1 Pseudomonadales bacterium
GAACCAATGGTGTACCAACGATTAACAGTGAGTTCAGGGTAGGTGGCTACGGGCTACTGACCGGGCTTAATAGCCATCAGCTCACGGGTAACTACATGGGAGTGGCATCGATCATCTATTACCAGCGTTACCAGCCCTTTCCTGTTTTAGATGGATTGATTGGCGCGACGCTGGAATACGGTGGTGCCTGGTCCAGTCGCGAGGAGATCTCGAATGGTCAGACTCAGACTTCGCTGGGCGCTTTTATTGGCGCAGACACACCGATTGGAACCCTGCAATTCGGCTTTGCTGTCACCGAGGATGGCCAGAGTAACATTTATTCCAGAATCGGCAGGGTATTTTAATCGCTGCTGGCAAGGTCATTTTCCAGGTGTCGGGAAGCGAAATAGTAATTTATGAAAGAAATAATATAAATCATATTGCAGGCCAGTAGAGCAAAACGAAGCGATTCGGTATTGTTAAACTGCCAGGCAGACTGAAACCAATCGCTTAACAAGCCGACTGTTGTTGGTCCGAATACCAGGCCGATAATGTTGATTATAAATAGCAGCAAGGCCGCCGCAGCAGCTCGCATGGCCAGGGGTGCTAATCCCTGGGTCATGCCAAAGGTGGGTCCGGTATAGAGGTTAATCAGAAATGCCGGTATGCAATAGCAGGCAAGCGCAACCATAAGATTATGAGTGTAGAAAACAACGAACCCGAAAGGCACAGTAATCAGGAAGCCCAGTGCTGGAATCAGCATGTACCATTTGACGTTTTTGGTACCGAATCGGTCGGCAAGGTATCCCCCCAGGAAGGTGCCTAAGCCACCGAATATGCCAATAATTAATCCCAGGGCAGTGCCCACTTCACCGCTGCTCATGTCGTGCGAGCGCACTAGAAACATCGGCATCCAGGCGATGGCGCCATAACCGACAAATGCCTGGGTTGCTGCACCCAATGACATGTGGCGAAATGATTTTTTCTGCCACATGGTTTTGACAACCACGCTAAAAGGGACCTGTTCAAGCGATTGTTTGGTAGTTTCGGTATGGCCTCTAGGGGGTTCCCTGACCGTAACACGCAGCAGAATTGCCAGGAGAATCCCTGGGATGCCGACGACAAAAAAGGCGTATCGCCAGCCGAAAATTTCGTCAACCCAGCCGCCGGCGAGGTTACCGAACAAAATACCAATAGGTATGCCAAGGGCATAGATACCGAGGGCCGTGGCTCTCTTGCTGGGGGCAAAGTAGTCAGCCAGCAGAGAGTGGGAAGGCGGGCTTCCGCCAGCTTCGCCAATGCCTACACCAATTCTGGCTGCAAGCAGTTGCCAGAAATTTGCGGCCAGGCCAGACAGTGCTGTCATCAGGCTCCAGATACTTAAACTGATGGCGATCACATTCACGCGAGAGTAACGGTCAGCCAGTCGAGCGATGGGAATGCCCAGCGTTGCATAGAAAATACCAAAGGCAACGCCGCTTAATGCGCCGATCTGTGTATCTGACAGCAGCAGTTCAGCTTTTATGGAGGGCGCAAGGATGGCTAGAATCTGCCGATCAATGAAATTGAAAACGTAGACGGTAACCAGTACGCCAAGTACATAGTGGGTATAACCCCGGGTAAATAGCGTGTCGGGGTTACTGACGTTAGTCTGGACGTTGTCTGTCATGAAGTTAACCCTTGTTAGTCAGGATGTATGCGCTTTACAGCGAGGAGGAAGTGGTAAGGTTGCACAAGCAGCAGGGATTCTATTCAGCCATTGGCCGATTAGCAATCCAGTAGTGGCATTTCTTGAAGGGAGTTAGACGCAATAGAACCAACAGGCGTTATCGCGGATGCATCTGTAGTAGATGCTCAGGAAAAGATAAATCTCAGAAACCTAGCGTAGTTAAGTTCCTGACCAGATCAGCACCCGCTGTTCGGGGGTTAACATTTTTGTCGATTTTCTGGATAATGCCGGATTTATCGATATAGAAGGTCCAGCGCTTGGCAAAGCTACCCAACATCAGCACACCATAGGCTTTACTCATTGTCTTGTCAGGATCGGCCAGTATGGGAAAGGTGGCGGCATTTTCTTTTGCAAAGGCAGTATTTTTTTCCAGTTTATCCGTACTGGCCATATAATAGTTGATGTTGAAATTCTGAATTTCCCGATCGCTGTCACGCAGCGATTTGCATTGGAGGGTTCATCCGCCGGTAAAGGCTTTAGGGAAAAATGCGATCACAACCGGGCTTGTTCCCCGGGAGTCAGAAAGAGAGTGCAATTTACCATCGGATCCTGATACAGAAAATTCAGGTGCTGGGTCACCTTCTCTGAGCTCAGCGTGAGCAGGCAGGCTGCTTGCCAGCGATAATGCTAGCAGCAGCACGAGGCTTAGTATCGGTCGAAAATGTATGCTGAGACTAGTATTCAGTGCCTTACAGGGCTTATTCATCTTATTCCGCCTTATTATTGTTTAGGGTAGTTCCGCGGTGGCTGGTTGCGTCTGTAATTGTATTGTGGTTTCAGAAAACTCGCTTATCGCACTGCTGTCATAGTTTGATTCGGGTGAGCTGCTCATGGGGCGTGCGGAAACTTTAATGCCACGGGTTTTTGCTGCGATTACCTTTAGTTCTTCCTGTACCTCTAAAACAGGGCCGAGGTTTGTGGTAGATAGATCGCCCAGGGGTGACGTGCTCGCATAGATGCTCACCGACTCGGCTCCATAGGGCGGGGTGACCGTCATATCAAAGCGATCCGTTCCAGCAGGAACCTCGTAGATAACGCCGCCCTGGAAGTAAACGTCTTTGCGGTAAGGGTTGGGTAACAGCTGTAGTTTAGTTCCGGAAGCGTCGACATAAATTAAACGGCCAAAAAAGGGCTTATTTCCCTTTAAGTAAACCCTCAGTTTATCGCCCTCACTGAGTAATTCCTTGTTTGCCCAGAGCTGTACATTTAATGGCGCTCTAGGGTCATCAGCGAGCTGACCTTCGGTCATGATCCGAGTCATCTGTTCGGCAACAGGAATTACTTCTGCCTGTATCCTGATGTTGTAGCAATCACCTGTCGCTGGATCATCCCAAAGCTCGTCAAGAACGGCTAATACTTTCACATTGCCTTTGCCAAAGGCTTCCACCAGATCACTCTTAAGGGAAAAATTTTCCATGACCGTGGTGCTCTGGATAAAAGTCTGGGAATATTCCACGGCCTTTCGTTTGGCGTCCTGAATTGCCAGGGTCTCGGTCTGCTTCTTAGAATAGTCAACACCCATACAGGAATAGCCATCTGCCTCGGTAATAGATGACTGCTCAGCTATCGATATCCAGGGCAGGGTGCACAGAGCAATTAATGTCACAATTTTCATGGTTAACTTCCTCATAGTACGATGATTACACCTGCGTCTTCGAGTAGGCCATCTGCGACTAGCTTACCGAGTCTTTCAGACGACGCAGTGCCCAGCACAATTTCAGTACGGGTTGCTCCCCAGGTTCTTAATGCCTTGAGTACCAGCGGTCGTTCACCGACCACAGGGTGCTGTCTGGCGGTATCGAGTTGTCTGGTGAATAAAGAAACCAACTGGCCTCGGCGGGTTCTTGCTTTTTGATGTTTTGCATCAGGATAAATGACGCCTGCCCGCAGTTTTCGAATTTTTGGTGACATGGAAGGGATAAAATTGCTTCCTCTGGCATCTATGACCAGACCGGTGGGGCCAAGGTCTTTGGCGACGGTCAATTCGGGTCGAGCAGATAGTAGTGTTTCCAGTGCACGGATTCTTTTGGCAAGATTATTGAGGGGTTCCTGCCAGGAATCTACATTTTGAGCATGGGCCTGAGGCATGAGATTTACGCTGAGG
>JAPKEK010000377.1 GCA_028822125.1 Pseudomonadales bacterium
TCATGAAGTAAATTATGAACGGTTGCTACAGGACCCGGAAACGGAAATCAAGGAAATGCTGCAGTTCTGTAATCTTGAATTTGAACCGGGATGTATGGTATTTCACGAGACGCAGCGAGTCGTTAAGACCGCCAGTTTCCATCAGGTAAGACAACCGCTTTATCAGAATTTGAAGAATCGCTGGCTGAACTATCAGCGGCAATTACAACCCTTGGCTAACATGCGCGGAGTTGGAAAAACTGAACCTGTAATGGTTCTGACGGATAATCCCTTGATCCATGGGTAATCATTTCGTATTCGGTACGCCCAGGAATTATCGGAGAAAGCAGTAAAAGCCGTTATTGCTAGACTAGTTGCAGGTAAGAACTGTTGTCACAGCTTTGCCGCATAATTTGCTAGATCAGGATATATGTTTAGAATTTGAAAACCATTGCTGGTTTAGAGCAATATACAAGGACCACAAGGGTTTTAGAGTCACATAAATGGAAGAGCAATGAGCCAACAAATTGGTTTTAGAGCAGCTGTTAGTTGGGCCGAGTTGGTTAAACATGCGCCCGAACTGGCAGCATTTGGTGAACGAAGGCTAGATGGAAAAGTTGCTTATCTTGCGACAGTGACAGCAGATCAGCGGCCGCGTTTGCATCCAGTTACCCCTGTTATTGGTAAAGGGCACTGTTTTCTGTTCGTGGAACCCAGTACTGCCAAGGCCAGAGATCTAGAGATAAATGGATTTTACAGCCTGCACTGCGCCATGAACGATAGTTCGGGCAGTAGTGGTGAGTTTCTAGTCAGTGGTAGAGTTCAGCAGGTTGAATCAGAAGAAATGAGAGTTCTTGCAGAATCTGTTTCCAGTTACCGGCCAGCCAGCAGGGCGATATTATTTGAACTGTTATTGAGTCAGGCGTCAGCCACGGAATATCGGGGTGGTCGGGCCAGCCGGAAAAAATGGCGCGCGAAATGAAAACTGATGAGCACGGGGTGCATGATCTGGGGGGGCGGCAAGGTTTTGGTGCTGTGCGGCGAGAGGGGGAGGAAAAAAACTTCCACGGGCGCTGGGAAGCCAGCGTCTTTGCTATGGCGGGTGTCGGGCAGGTCACGTTGGCCTGGAACAATGTTGATCGATTCAGGCATGCTGTGGAACGGATTGACCCAGACGCCTATATGAAACACGGCTATTACGGTCGCTGGTTAGGGGGAATAGAGACTTTGCTGGTCGAAGCAGGTGTCATCAGCCAGAAAGAACTTAACGAAAGATGCCTTGATCTTGGTGCACCACAAGAAACTTCAATGGCCGCTCGGCCGAAATTGAAAGCTGACCCAATGGCTGTGGTGTCCGGACCTTCGTCAAAAAGGCCTGAACAGAAATCACCAAATTTTAGATTGCAGGACACCGTGGTTGCCAATGCTGGTAATGGGCTTGGACACACACGATTACCTCGATATGTCTGGGGCAAGGAAGGTGTCATCGCTGCTGTTCACGGCACCTGGGTTTTCCCTGATACCAATGCTCATGGTCTAGGTGAGTGTCCTCAGGTACTCTACACGGTGTGTTTTAAAAGCACAGAATTGTTTGCGGACTGTGAGCAGCAGACGTCAATATACCTGGACCTTTTTGAACCATATCTGCAGGGAGTTGAGCATGAGTGAAAGATCACCCCAAAGTATTCGGGCCGAAGCATTAGAGGCCTTGTTGATAGAAAAGGGTTTTCTAAAAGCGGAGGATGTCGATGATGTTATTGCCCGGTATAGTGAGCGAGTTGGCCCGTTGAATGGTGCCCAGGTTGTGGCACGGGCATGGACCGATAAGCGCTTTCGCGATGATCTGTTGCGTGACGGCAGTGCTGCTGTCGCGCCATACCAGTTTGAAGGGGGACAGGTTGAAAAACTGGTTGTCGTTGCGAACACGCCAGCCATTCATAATGTAGTGGTCTGTACACTGTGTTCCTGCTATCCGTGGGCACTGTTGGGTTTACCGCCGAAATGGTACAAGGATCCTGAATATCGATCACGAATTGTCAGGGAGCCGCGTAAGGTCATCGGTGAAATGGGTTTCGAGGTTGCTGCTGGTAAATCGATAAAGGTATGGGATTCAAGTGCAGAGATAAGATACCTGGTACTCCCGGAACCGCCCGAAAACCTGCTTCAATATGGTGAAAATGAATTACCAGGCCTGGTGAGTCGAGACGGTATGATTGGGGTGGCAGAGCGATGACGGATCAATATCCGCTGAACCATGAATTGGCTCCACCTCAGACGAATGGTGAGCTGGTTTTTGATGATCCCTGGCAGATGAGGGTATTTGGCCTTGCCAGGACTCTTTGTGAGCAGGGGTGTTTTTCCTGGGATGATTTTCGCTCAGAGCTGATACTGGCTATCGGTCGCTGGCAAGGCGCTTTGGACCAGTCGCCCTGGTCTTATTTTGACCATTTCCAGGATGCGTTGTTGCAAGTGCTAAGTGACAAACAGATGATAAACGAGGAAGAGTTGGCTTCAAGGTTGGTGGAATATCTCAATCGGCCTCATGGGCATGATCATTAGACCAGGCGGTCATTTTCTGGCGGATCATGGGCAGCGGCAGACTGATCACTTCATTTAGCCTGTTCAGGTAGTCTGTTAAACTAAAATTTTCACCTGTACGCTGTTCTGACATTGCCTGGAACTGCATCAACTCCTTGACTATCGCAGCTGATACCAAAGCTTGTCCTGGTTGCCGGATAAGGTGCTCAAGTTCGTATTGAATTCGCGCTTTCGAGGCCAGCATGTGACTGACCAGAATATCAAAAACGGTACTTTTATCGACGTTGAAAACATGTAAGTCCAAGTCAGCAAGGGCGAGGGAAACCCTGGACAGGAGGAATTCCTGATGGCTGATTGCAGCATGGTTTTGCTGATAGATAGGATCCGAACCGCTAAGGTTAAGCAGATATTGGGCGTAAGCTTCGGCAAAAACATTACAGTCGGTAAGGCGATGCACGGGGTTACTTTTAACCAGGTTATGAAACAGATGCTGACCGGGTACGCCATAAAATAGAGCTGCTGCCTCCAGTTCAACAAAGTGGATGAGAGGCTGGCGCGTTAGGTTAACCTGAATGGATTGGGCATTTGCGTTATATCGAAATAAAGGGAGATAAGGTTCATTCCCATTCAACTGTTCCAGGGTTAATTCGGCTAGGCCATGCAGGGGTAAATGCAGGACATTGAGGTCTATATAGTGGATTAAACTGTCCTGCAGGACCGACATGGCCCGATGCTTTGCCGCTCTGTCCCCTGGTATTCCCTCGAAGATAGTTTTTCTCGCTTCGTTTCTGAGGGAATCTGGGTAAGTCGTTCTTGCCGCTGTTAAATCGTCTGACCAGATACGCAGCCAACGGTGTAATTGCTCGGGCTCCAGTGACTCCACAGAGCATTGTGCTTGAGTCTTATCAAGCGCTGATCCGGTGGTGTATCGAGGTCGTAGACTCAACCAGTTGAGGAGGGCTAATTGATCCTTCTGGGCATCTGAAATCATTGCGGGGCTGATTGAGTGATTAATTTTCTTAAGGTGCCTGGCTAGAATGCGCGGCCGATCTGAATGCATTCTGACTTCATCAACAGCTTGGCTGACAAGTTTTTCAAAAATGAGTTGTTCCATTTTTGCAACGATGCTGCGCTGTTGCTGTGAAATGCTTACTGTTTTAGTATCGCTGGCTGCTGAAGACCAGTGACAGCAACAGCAAAGAATGAACATCGTCGGCCATGTTAGCTGATGGCCAAGTCGGCTAGCGTGCAATTTTCTGAACCAGAGAATCTATCAGGGTGATTAAGGCGGGT
>JAPKEK010000378.1 GCA_028822125.1 Pseudomonadales bacterium
GGATCTCGCACAGCTCGCGGAGACCGTTTCCTTTAATCTGAACAAGGGACTTTGTGCACCGCTGGGCGCAATCCTCGCCGGCACAAGCGACTTTGTCAATGACGCGGTACGCGTGCGGCAAATGTTTGGTGGCGGCTGGCGGAAAAACTCGCCACAGTCGATGGAATTATCGTCGATCCGGCGTCAACTGTTAGCAATATTGTGCTGGTGCGGCCGACGGCTATGGATCCTGAGACCTTATCCGCCGCACTTGAGAAGCTGGGTGTTCTTGTGTTGCCTTTTGGGCCGTCTGTTCGTCTTGTGACCCACCGAGAAATTGACGACAACGCAGTCGAAGAAACACTGTACGCCTTTCGCTCAGCTCGCAGCGAAGACGATTAGTGCAAATTGGCGTGACCCCAGAGACTTGACCCACCTTTGTTGTGAGTATTTCTTAATAGTACTGGACAACTACTCATAAAAGGCAAAAAAACACTCACACCCTAACTGGGCCAATTGTTAGGTCCCGCACACCGCTTATTAAACGAGCACAGTCTGGCCAAAACCTTCACTCTTGAAGAGCAAACTGGACAACTTTAATCCCTTTTAGGCTAAACAGTTGCAACTAGGCTTGGTACAATTTATTAACCATATAATGCTAATCTCTATACGCGGGTAAATAAACATGATGCTTACAGTTATCTCTCCAGCCAAAAAACTGGACTATGCCAGCCCAGTCGCCGCTAGCGCTCATACTCAGCCAAACCTTTTAGATCACTCCCAAGAACTGCTTGAAGGGCTAAAGAAACTCTCGCCACAGGATGTCTGTGCGTTAATGGGCCTCAGCGATAAGTTGGGAGCGCTAAACTACGAGCGTTTTCAGGAATGGCATACCCCCTTTAACAGCGACAATGCCCGACCAGCAGTACTGGCCTTTAAGGGCGATGTCTATCAAGGCTTGGATGCGGAAAGCATGAGTGATGGCGATCTCAATTGGGCGCAAGACCATTTGCGAATTTTATCGGGGCTCTACGGTGTGCTGCGCCCTCTGGATTTAATGCAGCCCTATCGCCTTGAGATGGGTACCAAGTTTGCCAATAGTCGCGGTTCTGACTTGTATAATTTTTGGGATGGCATTATTAGCGGTGAGTTAAATGCATTACTGACAACCCCCAATGACGTTCTGCTAAATCTTGCCTCTAACGAATATTTTAAAGCCGTCCAAGAGAAAACCATCAATAGCCGCATAGTGACGCCGGTATTTATGGACGACAAAGGTGGCAAATACAAAATCATTAGCTTCTTCGCCAAAAATGCGCGCGGATTAATGGCTGCCTTTATTATTAATAACAAAATCACTGAGGTAGAAGACATCAAAGGATTTGTTAGCGACGGCTACAGCTTCAACGCCGCCAATAGCGAGGGCGACAAATGGGTCTTCACCCGAGGCTAACCGCCATCGTCCTCTCTTGTCAGCATATTCCTAACGCCATGACTAGGCCTTTCTCTCAGACCTGCGAGTATAACCGCGGTACGCCTCTCAATCGATTCCAATGGCGACAAAAATAGGATGGTGTCGGCCCATCCGACTAGGTGGTTGTGAGATGGAAGGTGAGGTGATCGGTATCGATAGCAGGATCAGTGCACCACTTAAGGTGCATTCTTACTGGTATATAAGACCTGCATAACAAACATCGGAAGGACTCCTTATGCCTCATCTTGGCGAGCAAACAAATCAGGAAACAGCCTCATCGCCAACAAACAGCAGCACGCTTGGCTTTGTCAATGCTCCCTATTCTCCCGATGAACTTGCGCAACTACTCCGCGACTTCCGCACCAATGGCTATTGCATTTTGCCGGATGTCTTCACAATACCAACCGTTGCACCTTTCAGACGTCGCGTACTAGCAGCAACCGCTGCAAGCCCAACCCAGCAAAATGCCGGGTCTGTCCGCTTGCAGCTACCAAGCTCCGCGCCTGAACTTATCGAGCCAATCCGGGCCCCACGCATACGGAGCATGCTAGCCGCCGCCCTGACCCCCGAAATTAGCCCCTCCCGACTAACGGACGTCTACCCAAAACCGCAGGCAACACCAGTAGAGCGCACCGCAGATCTGCACCACCATCCAGCCGGCAGCAATTTTCACCGGCCGTTCGTGCAGGTATTTGAGACCTCCTTCGTCATTAACGACAGCCATGCCGCTGAAAACTGGCATCGGGACCGCTACAACGAGGGAGAAGAGCGTGGTGAACTCAGTGGATTCGCTGCCAGTGGTGCCGGAGATGACATCTATCATCACCCTGCCTCGGTGCACCTAGCAATGTATTTTCAGGATATGGAGGAAGCGCTTGCACCAACGCAGATTGTGCCTGGTTCGCACCGGGATATGTCGCTGTATCCCACTACTGTAGTCGCTGCAAAAGGGCACCAGCAAGCAAGCCAATGTCCCATCAAATCCTTTGTGATACGGGCCCAAGATTGTGTTGTTTGGGATCAGCGTTGTTGGCACCGACGTGCTCCGTTTTCGCCTCGTTTTGCCGGTGACATGAGATTGTTGGCGATTTATGGATTCAACACCATACAACAATACCCACACTGGCCTGCAACTGAAATGGAAATGCCTCTTGCCCTGGCACACGCCTGGGCAAACGCTGAATCGCCTGAAGATGCTGCATATTGGGGCGGCAAATGGACAGCCCGTAGCATCCTGGCGGCACTGGTACAATTGCCGCCAGAGAAACTAGAACGCATTAAAGCCGAGTTGGCACAGTTAACAACCCCAGACTAAACCACTGTATTGCAGCCATACAGGACAATGCTGTTATGGTGGTAGAAGCAACAAAGCTTCCGATGCATCAGGCAACAATAAATTAGAGCGCGAGAAATGACCGGATAAACTAATTAGGCCAAGGGGTAGGCGGACTTCGAGGGGGTAGGCCGTCCGACGAGGAGAGACTGCGAGCGATGTGGCATCGAGTACATCAAGTGCCCAGTAATTAGCCGCCAAGTCCGAAGATACACCACAATAAGATCAGCCGGATCGATTTTGGTTTCCCGGATGTGTGGTCTCGATCTGTGATAGTTACTTCGTCATCCCTGAAATGCGGCTCACAATCCATGATCCGATACCCTCGACAGTATGCGCCTTGGTCGTCGCCGCAGCCGGCAACTATAACCCCATGTTTAGGGCTGCCAAAAACTCCAGCCGTCTCGTTTGTACCAGCGCGTATTGCATGCGCTACACGAACAAAGCGGTCGAATCGCTAACCGTGGTTCGGGCCGTATATTAAATGTCGCGCCGTGTACCCACAGGTGTTGGAAAAAGAGTATATCCCCCCGCTTGGGCAGCAATTCGACGGGCTCGCCCAGATCCAAGTCTGGTACTTCTTTATTTAAATCGAATAAGTACTCGTACTGCAGGAGGTCGGACTGCGCTTTGCCGCGCACTTTGTGCTGTGAACCAGGCCACCCGATCGTGCCGCCACCACGGCATTCTATATCGCTCAGATAGATGATAAAAGCAATCTGGTAGGGACCGGGAAAGGTCCTGTGCCTGTTTTCTTTGGGGATGCCGTCTATATGGGGTGATGGCTGGGTCCAGGCAGTCGATGCGGTCAATAGATTCTGCGTCTGGACGCCATTGGGGCGATGTAGGTCGATCTGATCGACTAAGATACCGGTCATATCGATGAAGGCATCACTGAAACAGGACAATAGTACTTCGTCTTGGCGAGCGTAATGTTCGACCAGTCCCCGCTGGGCATTGTAAAGATCTGGGGGGGCGATGGCAGCGCTGTTTGCATCCA
>JAPKEK010000379.1 GCA_028822125.1 Pseudomonadales bacterium
CTGTCGAGGTACTTACCTCGCTGCTGCTGCTGCTGCTGTTGCTGCTGCTGCTGATCCGCCTGTGACTGCTGCTGCTGCTGATGCTGCTGCTGTCGCCTCTTCGTCCACTGGCTGTTGACTGCCGACTGTCGATAGCTGGCGATGGCCGAAGAGCCCCGGAGGGATTGCGGAAGGTGCTGTTGCTGCAATGCTAACTGGCACGCTTTCAGCGATTACGGTTTATCTGGTTAATGGCCTGTTCGGCACACATCTATTTATCAGTGAGGTATTTGCTGGTTTGGCTATGAGTCTGATTATTATGGTGGTGATCAGTATTAAGTCACCGGCCTCTGAACAAGAAATGGCAGTTCTGGATTGCGCCCGTAAGCTTCCCGCGGGATTAGAGAGCAGGCCCTACCCAGGGTGAAATCTGCAGGGGGCATGCTGCCCCCTGCAATGAATCAGAAGCTAACCGTCAGCGTCAATCCGGCCCAGCGAGGGCGACCGTAATACTGCTCAGTCATACCGATGACAGCTTCGGTAGACAGGTCAAAAGTCTGTACCAGGTATTCTTCACCGCCCAGGTTATGCACATACGCTCTTACATCCCATTTCTCACTACTATTGGTAAAGCTGACAGCCGCGTTTTGTAATGTATAGCCATCTTCTGTTACTGCTGGGAACTGGGTGATGGAAAAGTAATGCTCGGATCTGTGCTGGGCATCATACTGAATTGCAAGCTTTCCACCCATTAAGTCAAATTCGTAGCGAATAAGCATGTTCTGGTTCCACTTGGGTGAATTGACCGTTGTGGTCATGGGGCCACCAAAACCTAGATCAACATCGACATCGTTGTAAGCGGCGCCCAGCATGATTTCAAGCCCTTCTACAGGAGACGTTATGAGCTCAATTTCACCGCCTGAGGCTTCCGAGTCAGCATTGAGCACGTATGAGTCGATGCCAATTAGCTGGAACACCTGCTGGTTCTTGTAATCATAGGAGTAGTAGGTTGCGTTGATCTGGGCGAGGCCACCACTTAATCTTGACTTAAAGCCTATCTCAATTGCATCTAGCTGCTCCGGATCGTAGCTGAAGACTTCATCAGTATATTCTGCAGGCGGGAAAATCATAGCGTTGTAGCCGCCAGCTTTGACGCCACGGTTGAAGCTCATATAAATCAACACATCATCACTGTAATCCCAGTTCAGGCCTAATCGGCCGGCTATTTTCTTGTCTTTACGAGCACCATCGTAGGTGCCGATTTGAAACCAAACGTTGGGGTTACCATTGTGTCTTTTTGAGCCATCTATGTAGTCCACAAGATTATTTTGGTAGCTGTGCGTTTTGTCCTCACTGATCCAGCGCAAGCCGGCTACCAGGGAAAGGCTATCCGATAAATCGTATTCGGCCTGGCCGTAGACTGAGATTGATTCGCTGGTAGATGTATAGGGATTGTCAATGCCAGAAAGTGCGGGGGTATCGCTGACAGGGTCAAAGAATGGCTCGCTCTCGCCGCCATTGCCATCATTAACCTCTAAATCCATATAGTATAGACCAGCGACCCAGTTCGTATTTTCGTTGCCTCCAGTAAATCGAAATTCCTGGGAAAACTGTTCTGCATCAGTACTCAGATAAAATGAGAACACGGGTGCTGGTGAGGCATCAGAGTCCTCAATGTACTCCCGTGTTACCGTTGAATAATCGGAAATTGATGTGAACGTAAAATTCTCAGTATCCCAGTTCATGGTAGCGGAATAACCTCTGATTTCCAGATCGTTAAAGCCGATCTCGTCGTAATCTCCCGCGTAGATGTCATTGTCTGTGTCGATATAACCCAGGATATAATTTTCCAGATCGGGTGTTAACTCTCCAGGTTCACCCAGGGATGTGACATGTTCAAAGAAGCCGGTATCAATGTTCTGGTCCATCATTCGATAGTTGAACAGAGCGTCAAAATTATCGCTCGGTTCCCAAAGTAACTGAAGCCGCAGGGATTGTTCATCACCGTTGTTCAGGTCCTTGCCGATTCTATTGTTGATGTACGGATCATGTTTGTTGCTAGCAAATGAAACTCTGCCTTTCAGGTTGTCCGATAAAGGGCCGCCGACGGCACCCTCCAGTTTAAACTGGTTAAACCTTCCGAGTGTGACTCGTCCATACCCTTCCAGTTCATCAGAGGGTTTTTTTGTAATGAAGTGAGCTAGACCGCCTGTCGCGTTGCGGCCGTACAGCGTTCCCTGGGGGCCCTTGAGAATCTCCACGCGATCCATATCGAAAAGCATGAAACCGGTTCCAGACATCTGACTGATATAAACGTCGTCCAAATAAACCGCTACCGGGCTTTCCACGTTGGTGGTGAAATCAGAATTGGCAACCCCGCGTATAGCGATCGAGTAATTTGATTCGCCGTTGGGTTGAACGGTAGACACACCAGCCGCCATTGCTGTCACCTGCTGGGCATTTGTATAGCCTAGCTGGTCCATCTGGTCGCCCGTTAAGGCATTAATAGCGATACCTACTTCCTGGGCATTCTGTTCCCGCTTTTGAGCAGTAACCACCACTTCCTCCATGATGGCTGCATAGCTTGAACAGCTCAGGCCGACAAAGCATAAGAACGACAATATTCTTTGTGATGTTATTTTCATGGGCTCCCCTTTGTAGTTCGTTGTGTCTTGATAATAACCCGACCTTTTCCTGTCGTTTGTCTTTGTTTCCGATGCGGTTACTGATTTAATTCCCGCCAGGCCCTTGCTTAGAGCCTGTAGCATCAGGTCACATATCACTTTATACTTTATAATAGTTTAAGTATAAATAATACAGATTAATGGTTCGTATTAGCCTGCTGGAGCGTAGGAATTGAATCCGTTTCAACCGGAAATAAGAAACAAGAATCAGGAAACATGCAGCAACAAGCTAGCAAAGTCTTGCTGTGTTCTGGTTCTGGATTGCACAAAACCATTGACCGTACTAGTATGTCCAAGGCAATTAGAGGCTTCCACTGACAGGCTCTAATTGAAATCTGACAGCTATTAAGCGAGGCAGTTGACAGGGAGAAAATTATGTCGTCGAGAAAGGTTGGTTTTTTTCAGTTCTGGCAAAGTGCAATTGTTGGCAGGCGAGCTGAAGGGACGTGTTTGGCGTTGATTGCCTTGTCGGTTTTTTCTTTGGGTGCATCCCATTCCTTGGCTGAACTTAAACCCGAACCCATACCCAATGTGGTTTCACTTTCAACGCCTTATCCTGCGGGGTATGCGATTGTCCATGATCTTGCATTTGGCAGTTTAATCGATTCAAGTTTTGCCCTGGTTGATATTAATACCCGCCGTTTTAAAGGTATGATCAGTGCCGGGCAATTTTCGACTATCGATTTTTCCGTCGGGCGACAAAAATATTATGTAGGCGAAACCATCCACAGTAGAGGGTCTCGTGGACAACGCCAGGACATCATTGCCATTTATGATTTTGCTGATTTAAAACTGGTTGGTGAAGTAGACCTACCGCCAAAACGAATGAACGTGGTTGTTAATAAATCAAGTACAGCCATCACAGCTGATGATAAATTCATGCTGGTGTTCAACATGAATCCAGGTACTTCAATTACGGTAATTGATCTGGATGAAGAGGCGATTGTTTCTGAAATCCAGACGCCGGGATGCTATATGTTGTATCCAGGCTTGATAAGCAGCTTTTTCATGATGTGTGGTAATGGTAGTTTGGTTTCCATTTCGCTGGATGAAAAGGGACAGGAAATTGAGCGTTGGTCAAGCGCTGTATTTAATGATATCGATCGTGATCCAT
>JAPKEK010000380.1 GCA_028822125.1 Pseudomonadales bacterium
CCACCGCCGCTGCATTAAAGTAGGGTTTTCCCGGCCCTGGGTTAGGTTCAATGTAGCCAACTAAGACATGAAGCTCAGGGGCATCAACGCGCCCGGTAAACGAAACTATTTCTTGCAGTGCCTGCAAGTTACCATCAACATAACCACCGCTATAGATTAAATCCTGGCTGAGATAGCCTGGTATTGATAGCTCAGGAAAAATAATTGCATCACACTGCTGATCCACAGCCGCCACAATGCCCTGTTTTATCCTTGCCACATTGCCGGAGAAATCACCCGGTGTGGTATTAATCTGTCCGAGGCATACTCGCATCAGCAATCCCCTTCAAATCAATTTCTAACAATATATAACAGATGAACCATGCTCAGCAGCACTATGCAGGCGAACACCTGATGGGCCAGCGCTAAGTACAGCGGAACATAATTGATGAGCGTTAAAACACCCAGCAAAAACTGGACTGCAACCAGCAACAGGGCCACTGTTACAGCTTGCCTCAAGCGTTTCGAGGTAGGTTGAAGAAAAGCCATAATTAAAATGCCAGCCATACTGAGTAGCACCGTAAAGCCTAACCATCGATGGATAAACTGCACCATGACACCATTTTCAAAAAAGTTAATCCACAATGGTTGAATCGTCGTCGCTGCATCGGCGAGCAGTTGCTGGCCCATCAACGGATAGGTATTAAAGCCCAGACCAGCACGCAGTCCTGCCGTAAAAGCCCCATACATGATCTGTAAACTAAGTAAAATAACAAAGCCAATAACAAATTTCCTCAACCAGGGTGTTACCCGTTCTCTGAGTGTTGAGCTCAAATCTAGAACCAGCCAAAACAGATATCCCAGTATCAGCATGGCCAACGATAGATGAGCTGCCAGCCGATAATGGCTGACTCTGGGAAGATCGACTAAGCCACTTTTAACCATGTACCATCCCATCAAACCCTGGCTTCCTCCTAAAATCAAAGCACCGACCAGCCTGGGCAAGTATTTCTTTTCAACTCTTTGAGTCAACCAGAAAAATACAAATGGAATAAAAAATATCAGGCCAATCCCTCGGCCAAGCACTCTGTGGCTATATTCGCAGTAAAAAATTCCTTTAAACTCTTCTAGACTCATACCCTGATTGAGCTTCTGATATTCAGGGTACTGCTTGTACTGCTCGAACTCCGCCTGCCACTCCACCACTGTCACCGGTGGTATCACACCCGATAAAGGCTTCCAGTCCACCATGGATAGGCCGCTGTGGGTAAGTCGGGTAGCGCCGCCGACCGTTATCATTGCTATTAGAGCCAGACAAACGAACGCCAGCCAGACCCTCACCCAGTCACTGCTTTCTTGGAACCGGATCGGTTTCTCTTGTTCATGGCTTGATAACATTACTTCCCTCTTAAATTCCTTTGTATAGGTTCCATCAAAACCAGATCCGCTAGGTGCATCGAGACTGCTGACAGGAACAACCAGAGCGGCACTAGCAAATGCCTGAGTATAGCAAACACTGATAGTTCTCTCCTGTCACTGGACTTAATTCCTGTATCGGCGACAATACAGCTTAAGGAACCCACTTAAAGTAATCCCAAAATGACTGACCTAACATTGTTTCGTGCTGAAACTCGCAACTGGCTGGAAGAAAACTGCCCAAAAGACATGAGAAATCTATCATTCCACTGGGAAGATGCGCATCAGATCTACAGCTCAGAAGATGCCGGGACCTGGCGTACTAATATGGCGGATAAAGGCTGGATTGCACCCACCTGGCCAACAGCCTATGGCGGCGGCGGACTGAATCGCGAAAAGGCTGCTATTCTCGGCCAGGAAATGAGCCGTATCAAGGCAACTGCGGCATCAAGCGGCATGGGCCTGAGCATGATTGGTCCAACACTGCTGGAATTCGGCAGTGAAGCCCAAAAACAACGCCACCTGCCCAGTATCTGCGATGGAACCATAAGATGGTGCCAGGGTTACAGTGAACCCGGAGCCGGCTCCGACCTCGCTGCATTACAGACCAAAGCTGTTATTCAGGGGGATCAATTTGTTATCAACGGTCAGAAAATCTGGACCTCTGGCGCACAACATGCAGACTGGATGTTTGCCCTGGTCAGGACAAATCCGGATGCGTCAAAACACGATGGTATCAGTTTTGTACTGTTGGATATGCATCAACCCGGCGTCACCGTCAAACCGATTAAACTCATATCAGGATCGTCACCCTTCTGCGAGACCTTCCTGGACAACGCAGTAGCCCAACGCGAGGACCTTATCGGCGAGTTGAATAAAGGCTGGACAATCGGCAAACGACTACTGCAGTACGAACGCTCCGGTATTGGTGGACTCTCCGGCGGAGGAAGAAAAGCCGCCAAGAAGACAAATGTAATGGCCGATACCGCCAAGCATTACTTGGGGGAAACGCAGGGTAAAATAGCAGACGCCAACGCCAGGCAAAAAGTTCTCTGTCAGGCCATGGACGAACGCGCCTTCCAGCTGACCACGCAAAGGGTGGTCCAGGAAAATCAAAGCGGTAAGACACCCGGGGCGGCCACCTCGATATTCAAACTCGTGGGCTCCACCCTGGCGAAAAATGCTGCTGAATTAAAATCAGAACTAATGGGTTTCAGTGGCCTTGGTTGGCACGGAGACCAATTTACTGCTACTGAGGTCACAGCAACGCGAGCCTGGCTCAATTCACGAGCTGTAACCATTTACGGCGGAACCAATGAAGTACAGATGAATATTATCAGTAAACGAGTTCTGGGCCTGCCTGACTAGCCGCAACCCAATCTAGTGATATCAGCGGTAGCAGATTTCACTTTGCAAAAAAAACCGAGATGAAATGAATCTGCAACCGTAAAACCTGAAGCAAACATCATTAGTATGGCTACTTCGCCCTCGATTTTATGGATCCAGAGCAGGATAATGTGCAGGAGCATAGCGGCTGCAATGACTCATCCTAATTGTGCTTTTTCTCAGATGACGTTAGTGCCATAAGCAAAGCAGCCCATTTGTTGATACCTTAAATCAAAGAGCAGCTGTTAATACTGCGAGTGAAGCGGCAACGCCGTTCATAATCTGCTATATTCCATGCTCGAAATCGGCGTGCAATCATTGAACCTCAATCAGACCCAGTCTATACCGGAAGTTCAGGATAAGAGCCTGTTTGCATCTCTACGGGTCCGAGACTATCGATACCTGTGGCTCGGCATGCTCGGTTCGGCCTTTGCCATGAATATGCAAATGATTGCGCAGGGCTGGCTAGTCTATGAGATGACGTCATCAGCAATCCAACTTACCTGGGTGACCTTATCCTTCATGTTACCGCAGGTTGTATTTTCTCTATTTGGTGGCGTGTTAGCTGACCGGGTTAACAAAAAACCAGTCATCGGCTGGGCGCCAATTATCAACGGCTTGGCCAGCTTATTCCTGGCAATGATTATCTTTAGCGGCGAGGTCACTTTCTGGCACTTCATCAGCATCGGCGCCTTGAATGGAACAGTGATGGCATTATCAATCCCTGCCAGAACCGCCTTCATCCCCGAAATTGTCGGTGAACAACTGATCTTTAACGCTATGGCATTCAATACCGCCGCTTGGAATCTGTCTCGCATTCTAGGTCCTGCGCTGGCAGGGTTCATGATTGCCTTATTTGCAGCAGGTAATACCACGTCTTCATTTGGCGTTGGCCTGGTGTATCTGGTTCTGTCTTTGCTTTATTTCATGTCTGGCATTTCGGTACTGCTTATTCAGCATCCTGGCAGGCCCAGCTC
>JAPKEK010000381.1 GCA_028822125.1 Pseudomonadales bacterium
GAAAGGGCGCTCTTGCCAGCTATACGGGAAACCCTCTGGCCTACAACTCTACCGCGGGCCCAGCTATCAGCTCGTTTCTAATAAATGCGGAAATTGGTAAGAATTTCAGCTCAGGCACCCAGGACTGCACCAATAAATTTGCAGCTAGTGAGGCCGTCTTCGGCTCCAGTACAATACACCCTATTCCCGATATAGCCCACACTGACTTCCTGCTGATTTTGGGGGCAAACCCTCGTATCTCGCATATGAGCTTCATTTCCATAGCAGACCCCATAAAGGAATTACGCGCTGCGAAGCTGCGAGGTGCAAAAATAGTATTCGTAGACCCCAGGGAGAATGAATCTGTCAAAGGCGTAGGAGAGCTGCTGCAGATAAAGCCGGATACCGATGTCTATCTGCTCGCCGCCATGCTGGAACACCTTTTTACCAGAAATTTAATAGATTCAGAAGTATCCAGCAGGCATGCAGACAATTTAAACGAACTGGCGCAGTTTGTTGCCAATTTCCCGGCAACCCGGGTAGAAACAGTAGTCGGTATCTCTGCTCAAGCAATCCACGATTTAGCGCAAGAATTTGCCAGTGCTGACAAAGCAGCAATTTATATGTCTACCGGGGTCAACATGGGAAGACAGGGGACGCTTGCCTACTGGCTGCTGCAAATGATCAGTTTTTTAACGGGCAACCTGGACAGAAGAGGTGGCAACTTTTACTCGAGCGGCTTTTATCCCGCAGCGAAAGCCGGCAGTAGCAGAGGCAAAACGCCCAACTACCGTCAGACCCCGTTTGGTGAAGTCAGAACGGTACGCGGATCACTACCGGGTAATCTGTTGGCGGATATGATCCTCGACGACCCTGATCCGATTCGCGGTCTGATCGTCATTTCAGGTAATCCACTGCTATCTATAGGTAACAGCAATCGCCTCAGAGACGCATTCGCCCACCTGGAATTTATCCTGGTCATTGATATTTACCCCAGCGCAACCAGTCAGTTAGCTGATGTCATATTACCGGCAACCGACATGTTAGAAAGACGCGACATCAACCTTGCCGGTCTCGGCCTGCAATACCAGCCTTTTGTACAATATACCGATGCTGTCGTGCCACCTGCCGAGGACAGAAAACCCGAATGGGAAATCATGGCGATGCTGGAACAGGCGCTGCTGGAAGGCAGCGATGAGCTAGGACTAGTCGCCCCGGACCCATTTGCCAGGATAAATCACATGCTTGCCGGTGCTGGGACCAGCACGGCAGACCTAAAGGCACTGCAATGCCCGGTTAAGGTACTCGATCCACCTCAGCCTGGGCGATTTTTTCAGGACATTATTCAAACTGACTCTGGCCTGGTAGATTGCTGCCCGATTGCATTTGCAGCGGCCAAAACAAGGAGCCTTGATCTGTTCGATGACCTGCTGTTAGAACCCGATGATCAATTAAAACTAATTAGCAAACGAACCAATTACATGGTCAATAGCTGGTTCCATAACGTCCCCTCCCTGAAACGCAGCCATCAGCAGGACAACCCACTGTATATGAACCCCATAGACGCAAGGGCAAGGAATCTAGGTGAAGGATCAGCGGTCCTTATCAGCAATCGCTACGGTGAGATAACCTCGACTATCGTACTTGATGTTGGCCTGAAACCAGGCACAGCCGCGATGACTCACGGTTGGGGGCATGAGGGTTCACTGATGAAAGTGGCGGGCCAATACCCGGGGACAAACATCAACCTGTTGCTACCTTCGGGACCAGACAGTTTTGAGCCTTTGAGTAATCAATCCTTTATGACTGGTGTTCCCATCAAGGTTGAGGCCGCACCTTAACTAACACCGAATATCCCTTTCAGGAAAAAGAAGAAGAATATTGATAACAGAGCCCCGGCTGGCAAGGTCACGATCCACGAAGTGAAAATAGTCCCAACCATCCTGAGATTCAGAGCGGCTAAACCATGGGCGAGGCCGACACCCAGGACGCCACCGACTAAAGTATGAGTCGTGGACACTGGAATACTCGCTCCAGAGGCAAACACAACCGTCGCTGCCGATGCAAAGGTAGCAGCAAAACCACTACTGGGTGTCAATTCAGTAATACTGGTGCCAACGGTCTGAATCACTCTATAGCCATAGGTAACCAAACCCAGGGCAATTCCAGCAGCACCCAGTAGAAGCAACCAGCTTGGCATGAGCGCTTCCTGGGCCACCACACCACCGGAACTTATTACACTATTAACAGCAGCCAGGGGCCCAATCGCATTGGCGACATCATTGGATCCATGAGCAAATGCCATGGCGCAGGCCGTGAATAGCATAAGCACTCCAAATACCCGCTCCACACTTATGATCTCCTCGTGCACAGAGCGTGCATGGCTTTTTATCCTGGATACCAGAACTGAACCCAAAATGGTTAGCAGGAATGCAATCGCCAGCGCATACATTACTGCCTCCTGAAAATCTATGTCCAAGCCAACATGCTTTAGACCCTTGACCAGGGATACCATGGAAATAACAAAACCAACCAGAAAGATATAAACCGGGACCCCTCTTTTGGCACTCCTGATAGGATTGGAGGTATTGAGGATGAACGTTCTCACGCTCATGTACAATACAAAGGCCAGGACGCCTGCTAACAGGGGCGAGATCACCCAGCTCGCTGCAATCTGAACCACCTTCCCCCAGTTAACCGCGTCTGTGGAAATACCCACCGCAGCAAAACCAACGATAGCACCTACAATAGTGTGCGTAGTGGATACGGGCCAGCCATACGTCGTCGCAACTAACAACCATATACCGGCTGCCAAAAGCGATGAAATCATGCCATAAACCAGCAACTCAGGTTGATTAACCAGTAGCCCCGGATCAATAATACCTTTACGAATAGTGCTGGTGACTTCCCCGCCGGCCAGGTAAGCCCCGGCACATTCAAAGATCATCGCTATTATAATTGCTTGTTTAATCGTAATCGCTTTAGAACCGACCGAGGTGCCCATTGCATTAGCGACATCATTAGCGCCCACACCCCATGCCATAAACAAGCCACATAATGCGGCAATAACCAGCAGAATAAATCCATAATTTTCTATGATAAGCATTACATCACCACTCTACTGATTGTATAACAACGATCGCTCTAAGGAACTTAACTTACCGGGCAACCATACATAGCACTCGATGGCTGACTTTCTGTGATACATCAGAAATACTCGCTATTAACTCTATAATGTTGTAGCAGAACATCATGTCTAACGGGTTATTCGAGGGTTCAAGCTTATGCAGTTGACTTCTCAACAGGATCTGCTGTTCATCGGCGCGGTGCTCAATGACACTTACTTCGTTGACCAGATCCTCAATAACGTGCACTTCTCGATTACTAAACCCGGATCGTATCAGGTCATCGAGCTGGCCAGTAACCTTTAAAACACTCAATACTCCTTCCTGGCTAACCTGAGCAAATTCCACGATCTGTTCCTGAATATTTTCCGGGAATACAATTTTCCTGCCAAGAATAAGACCCGCCGCGTCTTTGGTTTTATTAGGAATCTGATCCTGAAGCTGGATTAACTCGAGCAGATCAGTACGGTAAACGGGCAGAAACAAACCTCTGGGCAGACTGATCCTGATCTCGCGTTTGAGCTCATCAGCGTGGTTTTCAATTTCTGAGATAGCGTCGTATATGTCTTCTACAAGTACCCAATCAGCGATATATGATGCTTTGAGCAAACTGGAGAGCTGACCTACTGCATCTCGGCC
>JAPKEK010000382.1 GCA_028822125.1 Pseudomonadales bacterium
CTGCTCGCAGTTCTGGTCCTGGCGCAGCTCGCCACGTTGGCATTTGCTCAGCCAGCCATCCGTGTCCCAGGGGAGTTCGAACAGCAAGAGGCGATATGGCTGCAATGGCCCGGTAAATGGGAAAAGACTTATGAGCCGGCCTATGCCGAGATCTCCAAGGTCATAGTTCAATACCAGAAGTTACATATTGTGTATAGCACTACACGGATCTACAAGCAGGCACTCGCTGCTATCACCAGCGCCGGCGGAGATCCGAATCATGCCAATATCGTTTGGCATCAGATTCCCAACGAGAATGCGTGGATGCGTGACAATGGCCCTGTGTACGTGATTCAAGATGGTGAAATCCGTATCCAGAATTGGGAGTTCGACGCCTGGGGCGGGGCGTTTGGCAAGAGCATTCCCTACGTGAAGGACAACGCCGTCCCCGTCTCCGTTGGCAGCTATCTCAATATGCCTGTAGATCACGTGGATATCGTGCATGAGCGCGGTAATCTGGAGTTCAACGGTGCCGGTGCGCTTATATTGAACTGGAATGTGATTGGCAATCGAAACCGCAGAAATGGCTATACCAACAAAGCCGCGGCTGAAGCTGATCTGATCGCGCATTTCGGTCTCACTGACGTTATCTGGGCCGATGGTCCGATCAAGGGGGATAGGACTGCCGGCCATATCGATGGCTTCGCTCGCTTCATCGACCGGGACCGAGTCGTGGTCGCAAACTGCACAGTGAACGGATACTGCCAGCCCGGTGGTGCCAACGACCAGATCTTCGATGCATTAGCCCTGGACGTGGTCACAGCAGGCTTTGAGGTAATCCGCATGGACTTTGAGGCTGTCATCTCGTACAAGGGCGAGCAATTTGATGCTAACTATATGAACTGGGGTATTGGAAACGGCTGGGTGATCCTGGTTGGTTTCGACCATCCTCCCACGGATAACGCCGCCAGGGAGTTGCTGCAGGAGTGGTACCCGCACCGGGACATCTATGTAATCGAGATGCTCGATTCGTGGATGGCTGGCGGCGGTGTACACTGCCATACCAACGATCAGCCTTCTGCATCGACAATTGCGGTTCCAGAACCGAGCGAGTAACTCCCTGCTACAGTCATTTAATCCTAAAACTCGCTTGGATTAACAAGCCAAATCATCCTACCCAACCTCATCATCTTAGCAGTGATCAACCCCGGCCTTTCGAAAGTGCAGAGGGTTTGCTGGAGCAATTTAGCGGCCTTCCCGGCGCTGCCACCGATATTATTGTTGAATGTGTGGCTGCCCCGGGCTTGGCACAGCAGTGTATCGAGATTGCTTCTTTTGGGGGCAAAGTGATTCCGGTCGGAGTGTGCTATCAGCCCGACAGTATCATGCCGTTCTTTGGCCTGGTGAAGGAATAACAGATTCAGTTTGCAATTGCTCATACCAAAGACGATTTTGAAACTTCTCTAGCCATGCTGGCCGCGCGTCGTATCGATATTTCTCCCACAGTGGCCGATATCATTCCCCTGGAAGCTTTCCCGATGCTTTGAAAGCCCTGAAGACGCCCAACCACCAGTGCAAGGTACTAACCCGGATTAAATGAGCTATTAACATAGCTAAGTCCACGCAAGGTCTACACGCTAGAGAGCGTGATTTCAAATCGATGTGCGCCAATCGAGATGAGATTACCCGGCCTATCACTCCTAAACCTGGGCTGCCTGTTTTTATTAACGATTATTCATGACCAACCGTCGTCTAGCGGTTGGTTTTTGAGCGGTTCTGATTACAATTAGGCATTGGCTTAAAATAAGCGCCTTCAAGCCTGTGCAAAAAATAAATACAGGCCGAAGCCTGGAGGTCAGGAATGCGTCATTGTTTGCGGTTCTTGGTAATTACAGCACTACTCATGCTGGTGGCCTGTGATACAGGCAGCCCCGAAGCCCAGGGTGGGCCAGTGGCAATGCGGCGGCTTACCGCGCAGCAGTATCACAATGCCATCGCTGATACCTTCGATAGCCAAATCCTCGTGGCGGGTCGCTTCGAGCCTGATAGCAGACGTTTGGGGCTCAATGCGGTAGGTGCCTCCCTCGTCTCTGTTACCCCCAGTGGCTTCGAGCAATACGAGGCTATGACGCGGTACATTGTTGGCCAGGTTATGTCGCCGGAGCATCGACAACGCTTATTGCGTTGTCAGCCGCAGGATGCAGCCTGGGCCGATGATGATTGCAGTAGGCTGATGCTTGGCCAGTGGGGGCGCAGTCTGTTTCGTCGTCCCCTTACGGAGGCCGAATTACAATCGCGAGTCCGTATAGCCAGTGAAACTACAACGGCGAGTGCTGACTTCTACACCGGTCTCGGTCTCGCCCTGAGTAGCTTATTAGTATCCCCAGACTTTCTATTCAGGATAGAAATGTTAGAGGCTGCATCCACTGCGGAACAAGCTGAACGATTGCATCTATCCAGCTTGAGCCTGGCAACGCGGCTCAGCTATTTTCTCTGGAATCGTGGGCCTGATGAGGCCTTAATAGCTGCCGCACAGCGCGGTAACCTGGCCAGCATAGAGGGTCTTAACCGCGAGATAGACCGTATGCTGGCTTCAGAATACCTTGCTGGTGGGGTACGTGCTTTTTTTGAGGATTTGTTTACCTTCGATCAATTTTCCGAGCTTTCCAAAGATGTGGCCCACTATCCACTTTTTAGTAATGAAATTGCCGAGCTGGCCAGGGAGCAGACTCTGCGTTATGTGGTTGATCACTTTCTTATCCAAGGCAGGGATTACCCGTCCCTGTTTACTTCCAGGCAGCTTCCAATGACCGCCCAACTGGGACCGCTGTATGGTCTTCCGGTACGTTCCGGTCAAGACTGGGAAACCCTGACACTGCCCGCTAGCTACCCTAGAGCAGGTTTGCTATCACAGGCGAGCTTTTCGATGTTATTCGCTCACCCCGGGCGTAGCTCACCGACGCTGCGAGGGGTATTTATGCGCGAAGCCCTGCTTTGCCAGACTATCCCTGAAGCACCGGCCGATGTCGATTTCACCCTTTTTGCAGATGACCAGCAGACGGAGTACAAAACTGCCCGAAAGCGATTAACCCTGCATGCGACAGAGGGCAGTTGTGTCAAATGCCACCAGCTTACCGACCCGATTGGCCTTGGACTTGAGGTGTTCGATGGCATAGGCAAGTTTCGCAATACTGAAAATGGTGCCCCGATAGATACATCAGGAGATTTCGATGGCCGCAGCTTTGCCAACCCGGTTGAGCTTGGACAGGCCTTCGCCCGGAGTCCGCTGGTCGGTGCCTGCCTGGTGGAGAACCTTTATCACTATGCAGTAGGGCGCGAAGAAGTTAACACTGAGCGCCGGTTGTTACGTTATCTTGAGGTTCAGTTTGAACAGTCTGGTTACCGCTTGACAGAATTGCTGCGAGAGATAGCCAGCAGCGAGGGGTTTCGCACAGCGACGCAAGAGGACAACCAGCTAACGTCGCCGTCGGGCGTTATAGCGACTAACTCGGTTGGAAAAGCCCCGACAGTATCAATGGCTCCAACGACTAGAAGAGGGGAGAGTCTATGAAACTTAAACGAAAAATTCATCGCAGGGGTTTCCTGCGCGGTAGTTTGCAGGGGGTTGCGATCAGTGTAAGCCTGCCTTTTCTGGATCTCTTCCTTAACAGCAATGGCGATGCCTTGGCGGCGACCGGTGCGCCTTTGCCCAGGCGTTTTGGAACCTGGTTCTTTGGCTGTGG
>JAPKEK010000383.1 GCA_028822125.1 Pseudomonadales bacterium
CTGAATAGCAATTCTGTCTCCGCTGGTGTAGATGCCATTGCCCTCACCCTGGACGATATTCAATGACAACCCAGTCAGATCTGGTTGCTCTATTTCGACAAGCTGATCAACTGCTATATTTTCAAGGCGACTTTCAAGCCGGCCCGGGCCAGGCCAGACTACGTCGATTGCGCTCACAGCTTCATTTTGACCCAATCCAAAATGAAGAATGTCAGGTCCCTGCGAAAGATACCAGGTGCCCATCTGGCTTTCCTGCATCTGCGGGCCAGAGGCTGTGGTGATAGTTACTCTGGCACCGACAGCATCTGGGTTAGCGCCTTTGCCTTTCAGTTTTATTTGCAGGTAGTGATGGCCGTTGTTGTTCTGATTGGTATATGCACTGGGTGAATCGCCATGATTTGCTATCAGGATATCGATCCTGCCGTCGCTGTTATAATCTGCGCAGACGACGCCTCTGCCCTGGCCTGTATGGTCAAGACCCATCTCAGTGGCTTTTTCACTGAACGTACCATCACCATTGGACATAAATAGTCTGGATGGGTCTTCCATGTGCGCATCAATATTCCAGCCATTGGTATGAAAAAGATCAGTATTGCCATCATTATCGAAGTCGGCAAAACAGCTACCCCAGCCCCAGCCGCCCTCGCGTACTCCCGCGATTTCCGTGACATCGGAAAAGTGACCCTGGCCATCGTTCTGGTAAAGACGATTGCCAGTTCCAGAGCCCTTGATCGATCCCCCGCTCTCGCTGAAGATGCTGGAAACGAACCAATCCAGATCGCCATCGTTATCGTAATCGGCAACTGTTCCGCCCATGCCAAATTCATCACTGATGACACTGCTGGTTTGTTCAAGAAAACGCGTACCGGCGTCATTGAGCAGGACCTGGCTGGTGCCGAAATCACCACTGATCAGGAGATCGGGGTAACCGTCTGAATTGATATCAGCGAAAGTAGGTGTAAAAGATCGTTCGGTGGGGTTATCTTCTGCCGTGCCCCTGATGGGCGCAATAATGCTGTTGTCGGAGAAATGGCCCAGGCCGTCGTTTTCCCAGAGATACTCTGTGAGGTTCTCCTGTGCGCTGAGCTGTGCCCCCCAGTGAGTAAAAAACAGGTCCAGATCTCCGTCGACGTCGAAGTCACCTGCAGCAAGAGAAAACGGTCGTCTGGCTTGGCTGGTAAGATTTGTTTCAGGAGTTGAATGATTGAAATTCCCAGTACCATCATTATGGAAAGTCTCAATGCGCTGCGTCTGGATTGATATGAAGTCTTTCCAGCCATCGCCATCGAGATCGACGAAATAGCCGGCGGTATCGATAGCAGAAATAGTGATGCCTCTTTTGTCTGCAATTTCTACGAATTGGGCGCCATCGTAGCTGAACAGTTTTCCGGGTTCTGATTTACCGTGGGCAACATAGAGTTCTAACTTGCCATCATTGTCGATATCGGTCAGGGATAGTCCTCCCTCGGAATCGATGATGTCGTTACCCTCATTTTGCAGCGAATAGGTTAGACCAAGCTCGGTTGTGTTTTCCCTGAAGATTGGCGACTCGGTTTCGACAGGCGCTGGGGCCAGAGGTGTTGTATTTACGGGTGCACTGCTGCCTGAACCATCGCCACATGCACTTAGCAGCATTAAACACAGCACCGAAACGACATTTCGGTAAACCTTTTTGTAAGTGAAATTAATTTTATATAATTTGATCACACCAAAACCTGTGTTCCAGACTGGTTACTTAACAAGGGTTGTTACAATATACCACTTGAGCCCGGGGTATCTAGTTGCGCGGATTGATGGGTTAATGTGAGTTTGGATCGATCAGGGTGATCGCGATTTTTGTCCGATAGCGATGCTATGGCTAGTCGGCCCGTACCATGCGGATCATGCCTTACCGCAGTTATTGGTACTATGTACTGGAACCCGGCAGGCAAGGGCTAAATTTTATCGATATAGCTTTCAAGTACTGTCGGGCATTCCGGATTAACATTGATGTTCTTAAGTTAACGAAGGCTGCGTTTCAGAACAGCCTCAAGCAGAGGGGTGTGATCGGTTGCAGTGAGCGCTTGTTCTGCTGTATTAAAATAGACCGCATTACCATCAGGGTCCCGGGTCTTCCAGTGAATGCCGGGAGCAAAGCTGGCGGTTTCTTCTTTGCTGTACGGTTGTGGGTTCCCCTCAGGGTGTAGGTTTGATGCCGACAATTGCTCGTAGATCTGGAAGATGTCCGATCCACTGAACCTTAGCCAGTTTTCGCTGATGGCCGGGATGAGGTCGATCCGGCAATCGCCATTAGTTAGGCTGATTCGGTTATTCAGGACCCTATTTTCAACTTCCAGCCCCAATACTTCATAAAAATTCCGTGCTGCGTCGAGGTCTTGGGTAATCAAACAGAGGGAGAAGTCTCCGGCATAACGGCCTGGTTCTGTTAGTGACGAGGTATCCAGGCCGAGATGAGTACTTGTCCTTCGCTCAGGTGGCATGAATCTGTCCATGATCTGGGAACGAAAGGTCCGTTGACTGGTTTGCGTTGCGCCCGCATTAATGAGTCGTTTTAATGTTGCATCAAGTACTCGTTGAAGCGCCAAGTTTTCTCCTCTCATGCCTATTTCCCCTGCGTTGGTATCAAAGAAGAGGTTGTTTCCATCTGGGTCTTATCTGATTCAGTTCATACCGTCAACGGTGATATTGTATTGTGCTCCTCTGTATCGTCGTGGGGTGTTCTGACCGTCGAGACCAGCGGTAACAAATTGTTCATGAATCTGAAACACTTCTGCTCCTCTAAAATTCAGGCAAGGTTCTTCGAGGAAGGTCATTAGCGCTATATTTACGTCACCATTATTGAGTAGCACATGGGTTGGTTGATCAATGTGCACCTTCAAGCCCAGCGCCTCATAGAAGCGGCGCATACCCTCTGTATCTATTGCTTTAAGGCAAAGGGTAAATTGACCAGGAAACATGGTTATTTTCCTCCACGGAGAAGCGGCTGACCTTGGTCGATGCGATAGGCGCTATGGGTGCAAATAAGGGGCAGCAGGCCAGATCATTAACTGTATTGGCTAAATGAACTCAGTGCTAGAGTATTGATAACACGCAGGTATCTTGGAGCGCAATAGAGGGCAGCCTATTCAGGATTGCTTGAGTTGCTGCTTTAACTGGATGGATGCCATCGCATAACTGCCGTCGGCGCCGTCTACGAAATGTACGTGCTCTCCTTGTCGGTGAAAGATCAGGCAGGTGATCAGAGAACTGCTTGAAACCTGCATGCCGTAACACAGTTCACCCGTCTGATGCCGGCCTTCAAGGTAGTCAGTTAACAACTGGCGTTGTCGTTCGTTGCCGGAGAGGATCATTCTCAATATGCCATCAAACTTACGACAGTCGCTGTTGTCGATAACATCAGATTTGTATTCGCGCCAGTCGACACCCGCTAGTTTTGCTCCAAGAGACATCAATGTCTGGCCAATCATGATCTGAATGACCATTTTGAGTCGATAGGTCAGTTGCTCTATCCAGCCGCCACCAAATGTGCGGATGGAAGTTTCCACGCCTAGTTTGGCCTGGTTGTAGGTGAGCTTTAGAATGGCGATGTTGATGATGATAGTTATCCACCTAACATAGTTGCATTTACAGCAAATGCTGAAACCTCGATGGTTAATCAGTATATTTTCATGGGGTTCAATGATGTTATTATCAAGCCTTTGACGCTGGATAAGTTAGGT
>JAPKEK010000384.1 GCA_028822125.1 Pseudomonadales bacterium
GAATATGATGGCAATCCAGAACTTGGCCAGCTGATTGCCGAGGCGGCGACTAAAGCGGGAGTCCATACCCGGGCACACCACGATACCACCCTGAATCTGGAATACGGTACCTTGGTACCCATGCGTTACATGAACGAGGACAGACACTTTAAGGTAGTTTCCATCGCTGCACTACTGGCTGTCCACAATCTTGACGAAAGCGCTAAATTAGGCCAGGCGCTGCGCACCGCCATTGAGGAGGATTACAACGGTAATGTTGCCATATTCGCCTCAGGTTCACTATCACACCGGTTTGCTCAGAATGGGAGGGCGGATGAATTCCTGCACAAAGTCTGGTCACCATTCCTGGAAGAATTCGATCAGCGGGTTGTCGAGATGTGGGAAAATGGCGAGTGGCAGCGTTTTACAGATTTGTTACCCGAGTATGCAGACAAGTGCCACGGCGAAGGCTTTATGCACGATACCGCCATGCTGCTGGGGGCCCTAGGCTGGAATCAGTACAAGGCCAAAGCGAAGGTAATCAGTCCTTATTTCGGGAGTTCCGGTACGGGCCAGATTAACGTCGAATTCCCGATACTTTAGTCATGGCACATTTTATATACGAATACTCAGCAAACCTTTCAGAACAATTATTAGACCTGCCCGGCCTGATGCAAAAAATGCATGAGAATGCGGCAGAAACCAGCCTGTTCCCACTGGCGGGCATGAGAAGCAGAGCAATGAAATGCGAGCATTTCCGGGTTGCAGATGGAGATCCAGCAAAAGGATTCATTAATCTCAGCATGAAAATCGGGCGTGGACGTGACCAAAAAACCCGTATGCAGGCAGGTGAAATGTTCTGGCAACTTATGCTCGAGCACCTGGCGCCGCTGATGGCACAGCAGGCAGTGACCGTGTCCTTTGAAATGCGCGAACTCGAACAGCAGGTTAAATTCAATCACAGGAATTTTTAGCATGCTAAGC
This sequence comes from Pseudomonadales bacterium, assembly GCA_028822125.1. Taxonomy (GTDB): domain Bacteria; phylum Pseudomonadota; class Gammaproteobacteria; order Pseudomonadales; family Azotimanducaceae; genus UBA9926. The sequence goes on from JAPKEK010000384.1 coordinate 964, forward strand.
AAAGAGCAGATTGCAGACGCGGCGGACCGCCTTTATCAGGCGGAAAAAACACGCCACCAGATTAGAGCATTGACCCTGTCTTTCGAAATGGATATGGAAGACGCCTATGCAGTCCAGAAAGGCTGGGTTGATCGCAAATTAGCAGATGGTGAAAAAGTAATCGGTTATAAAATTGGCCTTACCTCACGCACCATGCAGCTTGCCATGAACATCAACACGCCGGATTATGGTGTCCTTACCGATGCCATGCAATTTGCCACTGAGTCTGATATTACGACAGCCGACTTTCTTGATCCGAGAATCGAATGCGAGTTCGCCTTTGTTCTGAAAAAGCCGCTATCAGGAGAGAACGTTTCCCTTGAACAGGTTATGGATGCGACTGCCTATGTTCAACCAGCACTGGAGCTGATTTCCGCACGAAGTCTTCGCGTTGACCCCGAAACCGGTTATACCCGGAATGTCTATGACACGATTGCGGACAATGCTGCCAATGCGGGTATTATCTGCGGTGGCAAGAAAATGGCACCGGAAGATATTGACCTGAAATGGGCGGGCGCAGCCCTATTCCTGAATGATGACATTGAAGACACGGGTCTTGGGGCAGCTGTCATGGGTCATCCCGGTCATGGCATCCGATGGGTCTGCAGGCGTTTTGCACCACACGGTATCGGTCTTGAACCCGGACAGGTTATCCTGTCAGGTTCTTTTACTCGACCTATCGCTGTTAAGGCAGAAGACCACGTTTTCGCAGACTATGGAGAGTACGGTTCTATCCAACTGAATTTTGTGTAACCCTGACCAAACTACTTAACCAGCCTGGGTCTGCCTTCTAGCACGGTTGTTGACAGCATCTGAAATACTTATTATGAGACCAGATGACCGAGAGGCTGCCGCAGGCCATGTGGCATATTGGAGGAATTATGTTGTTCAGACTCAGCTGCCTTGCCGTCTTACTCCTGTTCTATGCGAGTAGCTCAGCGCATCATTCGAGAGCCGCGGTTGACCTCAACAAAAAGGCGAAAGTAGTCGGCACAGTCGACTCAATTACCTGGAGAAATCCGCATATATTTATCAGCGTCTCCGGCATGGATGAGCAGGGCAAATCCGGGCTATGGGTTCTCGAGGGGCACTCTATATCGGGTATGTTGAACCACGGCTGGAAAAAGGATTCTATTCAAGCAGGGGACAAGGTAACTGCCGTTTTCAGTCCAAATCGAAAAGAGAATATAAAAAATGGCCTGATAGACCAGTTCACACGAGAGGATGGCCAGAGCTTCTACCCGTTCAAGTCAGCTCCAGCTGCGGGCAATGGAAATTCTAAGCCCAGTTCTCCTATCCAACCTTCCACAGACTTTTCCGGCAATTGGAGTTATCAACGATCACTGCTAAGCGTCCTGGTCAGCGGTGCGCCGGACTATAGTCGGTATGCTTTATCTTCGAAGGGCAAAGCTATGCTGGAAAGCTTTGACCCTTCAGTAGATCCTGATTTGAAATGCGAAAGTCGCGGGCTTCCTACCCTGGCACTCTACGTTTATGGCTATCGCTGGACGCGGTACGCGGATCGTATAGAAATTGAAAAAGAGCAAGCAATTATCGATGCGGAACATAGAACAATCTACCTGGATGCCGACACGGCTCGTACCAACAAACCCGGTATTCTGGGAATGTCCCTCGGTCATTTTGAAGAAGACGGTCAATTACTGGTGGTGGAAACAACCCGCTTCTCGCCAACAACCTGGGGCATTACCGAAGGTATTGATTCCAGCAGTGAAAAGCGCGTCGTAGAACGTTATCGCTTAACCAATGGCGGCCTGCGCATGCAGCTGTCGATATTAGTTGAGGATCCAATTTATCTCGATCGCCCGTTTCAACTGTACGGCGTCTATGACAAGGAAAGAGACCGCGAATTTGTCCACTCGCCCTGTGACATTGACGTTGCCAGGGAGCATCTAAAGTACGAATAACACCCGTAGAGGGCCCGCCCATGAGAATGGGCTGATCGGTCATCTATCGCCTATCCTCCGGCTGAAGACAGCCAGTGGAACTACCGGTTCACCGCGAATCCAGAACCAGACGCCTATCAGGTGATACTTGGTGAAGTTGTCGGTTCATTTCAGGCTATCCCGGGGAACGCTTCTTATGCAGTACTGAATATGGGGGAGTATTGATGGTTATTGCCATATTTAACTGAGCCAAGCAACCTTTGATCCTGCTCTATGTCAACCAATCCATAAAATAGTTTCACTCACCATTAACCCGGCAAATGAACCAAGCATTGAACCAATAACAGACATAATAATCGCGATCGGCACCAGATTTTTGTCATAGGCGGCGGCAACCACCGTAGCCGATGAAGCGCTACCAATATTGGCAATGGAGGCAATACAACAAATATAGAGATTAACCCTGAGCAGTCGACCGATAAGCAGGACCGCCGCTCCATGAATAGCCAGAATCATGAAACCTGCAAGAATATAGGCAGGTGCCTGGAAAACCGCACTTAAATTAACTTCAGCACCAATCAGAGCAACGATAAAATACAGCATGATGCTGGATATCTCATGACTACCTGGTAATTTCCCCAGTATTGTCGGCGCGACAAACATACCGGCCAGAGATGAAACGATAATGGCCCAAACCATGGGATTGAGAAGTCCTCTCGCCGCTATCAAGTCACCCAGAGTGTGCGAGATAGCAGCCACCCCCAAGGACAAGCCCAGCATCAGCATAAGCGCCTGAAAATCAGG
>JAPKEK010000385.1 GCA_028822125.1 Pseudomonadales bacterium
AGAGGTGTCTATGTTTCAAGTATTGTGGCCAATGATTCGATGGCAGGATGATCACAAACCGGAAATTTCCGGGCTCAATGGTGACGATATAACAGCTCACTTCATGAAACACCCTTCCCAGGTCAGTGATGAGCAGTGGGCCAGCTGCGATGCCATAGTCGGCCCACAGATACCCCCTGAATACATGGATCGACTGGAAAAATGCAGGATCTTTGTAAAACCTGCGGTTGGCTTTGACGAAATTGACCTGGCAGCCTGGGGCAATCTGGGTATCCCAGTCTGTAATACACCCAATTACGGAACAAGGGAGGTCGCGGATCATGCCATGGCATTAATGCTGACCCTGACTAAAAGTATCGCCTTTCATAATGAGGAGCTGAGGGCTTCACCTGTTAAGAACTGGCGCCCGGCGCTCAACCCATTCGGACAGAGAATGTCTGACTGTACCGTGGGTATTGTTGGCCTGGGACGCATCGGTACGGCTGTTGCGCTTCGACTTAAGGCGTTTGATATGGATGTCGTATTCTTTGACCCCTATAAACCAAACGGTGCCGACATCGCATTGGGCATCAGGCGGGCCGATAGCCTTGAAGAATTATTCTCGCAAAGCCATATCGTAACCTTACATACACCGCTGAACTCAGAGACTCACAACCTCATCAGTACCGATGTGCTTGCCGCGGCAAAGCAGGGTCTTATTCTGATTAATACTGCAAGAGGGCCTATGGTGGACATTGATGCCCTTTATGATGCCCTGAAAAACGATCAGATACTCGCTGCTGGACTCGATGTCCTCCCTGAAGAACCAGCCAATATAGATAACAAACTGATAAAAGCCTGGCACGAGAACGAAGACTGGCTTCGGCATCGATTGATCCTTACCCCTCATTCAGCTTTTTTTACCCCGCAGAGCATGCATGACATCAGAAGCTTTTCAGCCGCCACTGCGGCCAAATACCTGCGCAGTAACCGGTTGGATAATTGTGTCAACGAAGACTTCCTGAGCTTTCGCCGCTAACAGCCAGCTAACGCTGCTTTGGCCGAACTGGATTAGCAAATGCCATACAAAAGGCCGCTAATGCGGCCTTTTTACCTACCCGGGAGTCTATCCTTTAGCCTGCCGGCGCTCCTTTGCTTCCTTGATAACCACATCAGCCACACTACGTGGTGTTGGATCATAGTGACTAAATTCCATGGAAAACTGGCCCCGGCCTGATGTCATCGTTCTCAGATCACCGATATAGCCGAACATCTCGGACAACGGCGCTGATGCTTTTACGCGAACGCCGGTTGACTGGGGCTCCTGGCCCTGGATCATTGCCCGCCGACGATTAAGATCACCAATAACATCACCAACGTGATCTTCCGGTGTAAATACATCAATTTTCATGATCGGTTCCATGATCTGTGGACCCGCTTTGCCCATGGACTGCCTGTAAGCTGCTCTTGAAGCCAGTTCAAACGCCATCGCAGACGAATCGACAGCATGAAAGGCACCATCCACCAGCGTCATTTTCACATCAAGGCAGGGATAGCCGGCAAGCGGTCCCTCTTCAAGACAAACCTTGAAACCTTTTTCTACAGCTGGCCAGAATTCTCTGGGAACATTACCGCCAGTCACTTTTGATTCAAACAGGAAGCCAGACCCTGATTCCGCTGGCTCGATAATGTAATCAATCTTAGCAAACTGACCCGATCCTCCGGTCTGCTTTTTATGCGTGTAACTGTCATCGATGATTTTTGTGATGGATTCTCGATAGGCAACCAGGGGTTTACCAACAATCACTTCAACTCCATGGGTCCGTTTAAGAATGTCGACCTTAATATCAAGGTGTAATTCACCCATACCTTTAATGATCGTTTCTCCCGATTCCTGGTCAGTCTCCATCTGAAAGGAAGGATCCTCCTGGATCATCTTGGAGAGCGCCAAGCCCATTTTCTCAGCACCACCCTTATCCTTGGGCGCAATAGCGATATAAATGACCGGATCAGGAAAAACCATTGGCTCGAGTGTCGCAGGGGCTTTCTGGTCACACAAGGTATGTCCTGTCTGCGTGTTCTTCAGACCAATAAGCGCGACAATATCACCCGCTTGGGCACGATCAAGCTCTATACGTTCATCTGCATGCATCTCAACAATACGCCCGATTCTTTCAGTTTTACCTGTGAAAGTGTTGAGTACTGTGTCCCCTTTCTTGATTGACCCTGTATAGATACGCGTAAAAGTCAGCGCGCCAAATCGATCATCCATGATCTTAAAGGCCAGTGAACGCATTGGTTTACCCGGGTCAACGATCGCGAATTCACCTGTGGGGGTGCCGTCCAAATCAACTTCCGGTTGAGGCTCGACTTCGGTGGGATTAGGCAAATAGTCAACAACCGCGTCCAGAATCATCTGCACGCCCTTGTTCTTAAACGCCGAACCGCAATAAGTAGGGAAAAAATCCAAGGCAATTGTGCCTGACCTGATACAGCGCTTGAGATCCTCGACACTGGGCTCCTGTCCCTCATCGAGATAAGCCATCATCAGATCTTCATCCTGGTCGATCACAGATTCAATCAGCTTTCCTCGATACTCCTGCGCCAGGTCAATCAGGTCGGCAGGAATTTCCTTAACCTCATAGTTCAATGGATCACCGGATTCGTCCCATACAAAAGCCTGTTGACCGAGCACATCGACAACACCGATAAAATTCTCTTCAGTACCAATGGGCAGCGTCATTACCAGTGGTGTGGCCCCGAGGACCTTCTTGACCTGCTCAACCACCCTATAGAAATCAGCGCCCATGCGATCCAGTTTATTGACGAATATAATTCGAGCTACTTCAGATTCATTGGCATATCGCCAGTTAGTTTCTGACTGTGGTTCGACACCACCTGAACCACAAAATACGCCAACACCACCATCGAGCACTTTCAAAGATCGATAAACTTCAATGGTGAAATCAACGTGCCCAGGGGTATCGATAATATTCAACCGATGATCTTTCCAGAAGGTAGTGGTTGCGGCCGATTGAATTGTAATCCCCCGCTCCTGTTCCTGATCCATGAAATCAGTTGTCGCCGCACCATCGTGCACTTCACCAATCTTGTGAATCTTGCCGGTAATATTCAAGATGCGTTCGGTGGTTGTCGTTTTGCCAGCATCTACGTGGGCGAAGATGCCTATATTCCGGTAGCGATTCAGGTCAGTCATAGCGAGTGCTCATTTTTGGTATTGTGGAGTGAAATCATCAAAAACGCCGCATCTTATACTCACTCGCCTCCAGAATCCAGTTGAGTTTTCAGGGATTGCCATACCGGTACAAAAAAATAACGTTCCTGAATCGATCTAGCACTCCAGAAATCAAAATAACCTAGCCTGTTCTATTGCAAAAATGGTCATGCAAAAGTGTTTCCAACCGATCGCATAGGCCATCATGCAGCTATTTCAGCATGCTGTCGCCTGCCTTTTGTGAATGCCTGATAAAAAGCACAAGCCCTTGATCAGGGTATTCACCTGGGCTTGACCAAAAAAGCCACCAGCAACCCCTTGCACAAGCTTATTGATCCATCTATTCACTCAGAGGCATAACTACCACTGGGCGTGTCGCAAAAAAAGAACGCCCTACAACATATTAGTGGGTCTGGCCTTTCCCACCAACCCTGTTTAAGGGCATTATATCCGCATTCTATTAACAAACCGTGAAAATTTATG
>JAPKEK010000386.1 GCA_028822125.1 Pseudomonadales bacterium
GTTGACGATAATTCAATCTAACACGGAAGATAATAGATCTTATCAGCGAGCACAACCAGAAGGCCGATAAACAATGGCGCGTATTTTCTGGGAACAGGGCGAACTGTGCTCACCGTATAACTGGAATTGATAACAGAGGGAATAACGATGGAAGTCATCAACAGCCTATATCCCAAAAAAGAGCAGATGAAGGGCTTTCTCCTCTCCCATATTATTGCTCAGCCATCACCCGTGCCAACGCTTCTGGCGTTCGCCACTTTTCTCCTCTTAGACGAATGACATAATAAAGTGCGGTTACAAGGATCATCACCACAAATACAAACCATGCAGTTTTAGGGCCCATGTCCAGAACTTTAATAACGAAATACTGAATAACCAGCATTAACCAGTGCAACAATATTGAAACCCACATTAACCAGCGTGTATCACCAGCGCCCCTTAGTACGCCACCGGTAATCAAAATGATCGCATCAGCCATGACGTAACTGGCCAGACCTATCATCATGAACGTGGACAAATGTAATATACCGTCAGAGTGCGGGCTGTCGACTAAAAATACCGCAACCAGAGGTTCCCTTAAGATCACAAACAGGATCGCAAGAATACTGGAGTAAACCAAACCAATCAGAAACCCGGATAGCATCACCTCACGCATCCTATCCAGATTGTTTTCACCGACAAATCTTCCAACCATGCTGATAATCGCCACATTGAGGCCGATCATGGGAACGAACGAAACAATATCCCAATTAAATACAATGGCTGCGGAAGCAGCTTCAACCACTCCGTAGGACTGGAACATGAGTAAAAACAAGTTAAAAGCAGCGACATTTAAAAACATTTCAATGCCAGAGGGCACTCCCAGTCTCATGTATCGATTAAGAATACCCCGGTCGAACTTCAGAGATTGGTCTACAGAGTATCGGCTGCGGTGGTCTCGCTGGAAATAAAAAGCCATAAAGATGCCCAGGCTAACCATAGAGCTAATGATAGTGGCATAGGCCGCGCCTTCGATGCCGAGTTCAGGAAACTGCCAAACACCGAAGATCAATGCGTAGGTCAACGGAATGTTTATCGCGACACCAAGCGTATCCGCAATCATCACCGCCCGGGTTTTTGCAATCCCGGCGAAGTAGGAAGCAAAGCAGGTTTTTATTAATCCAATCCCAGAGCCAAAGATAAGAATATAAAAATATTTTCGCTCGAGGACTTCGAGCTCTGTCGTATGGCCCATCATGGAAAACAACGAGCCAACGAAGTAGCCAATCACCAGGAGCGTTGGGACAAAGCCTAAACACAGCACAAGCCCCTGGGTAACAACCCGGGTGCACTTTTCCAGTTCTTTTTTCCCATAATATTGCGCAACTAGTGCATTGGCGTAAGAGAGGATGCCAATAAACAATGACATACAGAAGAACGAGGCAACACCGCCACCCAGCGACGCAGCCATGTGGGTTGGACTGATGAGTGACATGAAGTAGCGATCAGTAAAAATCATGACCGCAAACGCACCTTGTGATACCACCATTGGGTAAGCAATGGTCAACAATTCACTTAGGGTTTCTTTCTCGATTGTTAAGTTGATGGGAATTTTTAGTAATTAATCATGATGTCTTGCGCTTAACCTTTACCGGCAGATGAGTATAGCCTTTTACAAACGATGAAAAAGTGCGGCTTGGCTGATCTTGTATTTCAATTTTTTCGAAACGCTTAAGTACCTCTTCCCAGAGAATACGCAATTGTAATTCAGCTAGTCGATTGCCCATACAGCGGTGAATTCCAAAGCCAAAGGCCAGGTGCTGCCTTGAGTTTGGCCGTTCGATATCTATTACGTTGGCATTCTCAAATGCATCCTCATCTCGGTTTCCAGAGACATACCACATCAAAATCTGGTCGCCTTTCTTGATCTGCTTACCACTGATTTCGCAGTCTTGATTGGCGGTCCGTCGCATATAAGAAAGTGGCGTTTGCCAACGAATTACTTCGGCGACCATTTTCGGAATTAGCTCAGGGTTGGCGATCAGTTTGTTGTATTGTTCCGGGAACTTATTTAGCCCATAGACACTACCTGTCATGGTGTTTCGAGTCGTGTCGTTCCCACCAACGATAAGCAACAGCAGGTTCCCCAGATGTTCCGCGGCATGCATATCCCGGGTAGCCTCACCATGTACCAACATAGAAACCAGATCGTCGCCAGGATTCTCTTTCCGCTCTTCCCACAGCCCTGCAAAATATTCGACACAGGCTATGAATTCCTGGCGTTTTTCTTCTTGCGTTTCAACGATACCGCCTGGCTCAGGAATCGCAAACACGACATCCGACCAGCGCGTCAGTTTGCGTCGATCCTTAAGCGGGAAATCAAATAGTGTGGCCAGCATCAAAGTCGTGAGTTCGATAGAGACTGTGTCGACCCAGTCAAATGTTTCATTTTCGGGAAGCGAATCGAGCACCTTGCAGGTTCGTTCGCGAATGAGTGGCTCAAGCTTTGCCAGATTAGGTGGTGCGACAACACCAGTTACCGTCATTCGCTGGCTGTCATGTTCCGGTGGATCCTGCGAAATAAAGGCCGGTTTACTACCGACGAATGCACCTTGGGGTATCTCAGCGTCGAGGCGGAAGCCCAATGTAATACCGTTCGTAGATGAGAATCGAGCGTGATCGGCATCCACAGCTTTAATATCCTTGTACTTGGTCAGTGACCAATAGCGACCCGCAGTTTCAATTTCATTAAAATGGACAGGATCCTCTTCACGAAGTCTTTCAAAAACTTCCTGCCACCGATTCTCACCGAACAGGTGTGCGTTCACAGGGTTAATCTCTTCGATAGGCATGTCATATGCGCCGGCTACATCTGCCCCCTTGATTGCCCTTTCTTGTTCTGGGGTTGTGAATTCCGGTGTTTTTACGGCTTCGCTCATGTGCTAGTTTCCATATTGTTTTCGGTTGCAAGTATCTGAAAGTTTATGGCCAATTACAAGAACAGAGGCAAGAACAGAGGGACACTGATGAGTTAATGACTTAAGGAACAGAGAAAGGCACAGAGTAAGGCACAGAGGGACACTGCTTGCCTAGTGACTTAAGCCAAAGCCGCACCCCTAGCGGAACAAAGTCTGAATCGACAACTAGCCAAAAACCTGTATACAAGCAGTAGAGTCCTTCGGACACTATCTCACTTTACTTAGTCGCAAGGACTGGTCGCGCCAAGGCTTGGACGTTTACACGTTCCTGGGGGGTGTTACCACGTTATGGGGCGTGGTCTCGAAAGACGTTACATATTTGAAAATGATGACGATAAAAGTGAGTTCCTGGATCAGCTGGGAAGGTCGTTAGAGAAGAGCGATGCGGTGTGTCTAGCCTGGGCAGTGATGTCGAATCGTTATCACCTTCTTATCAGAGTGGGAGTGGACCCGCTAAGCCGACTGATGGCGTCACTTCCGACAGGTTATGTTGTTAACTACAACCGCCGACATGACCGCAGCGGTTACCTGTATCAGAATCGATTTAAGTCTATTCTCTGTGATGAAGACGAGTACCTTCTTAAGCTTATTAGTTACATACACCTGAACCCGTGGAAGGCCGGAATGTTGAGTCGATTGGTAGAGTTGGATGGATATCCATGGACCGGACATGCTGGGTTGTGAGGTCAACACGTGCAGGAGTGGCAGGCAATTGATGAAGCTTTGAATTTTTTTCA
>JAPKEK010000387.1 GCA_028822125.1 Pseudomonadales bacterium
GTACCTGAAAAAAATCATTGATCGCGACACCTTCTATCTCCCCATCGAGCATTCATTAGCCTATCCAGACCAGCCTGTATCGATGCTCTCCATACAGCCATAACTGCATGTCACAAATACTCTAACGGGAGGCCATAATCGAGCAGACTGGTCAAACCATCTCTCTTTAGCATCGATTTTAGTCGTTTGTGCAACCAGCGGCAACTCAATAGCAGCTGATCAAAGATCTGAAAGCAGGTATTATACACTGCATAATCGACGCTATCAGAGAGCACTCGTTATGGTACAGACTATGCAAGAATTCAGGTTGGAGAGCCGTCAGTGGTTGCACGACAATTGTCCGGAAAGCATTAGAAAACCTGGGTTTATTCCCTGGGGAAGCAGCAAGATAGCGCTTACTGAAGACAATTCTCTATGGTTGTCTCGCATGTCACAGAAGGGCTGGACTGTACCCACCTGGCCAGAAGAATATGGTGGAGCGGGACTAAACAAGGACCAGTACCTGGTTATCCAGCAGGAAATGCAGCGTATTAACGCGCGTCCGGCGCTCACCGGAAGAGGCATCAATTACATTGGACCAACTGTGCTGGAATTCGGTACTGCAGAACAAAAATCCCACTGGTTACCCAAGTTTGCAAGAGGCAAAGGCGGCTGGTGTATGGGTTACAGCGAGCCCGAAGCAGGTAGTGACCTGGCTAATCTGAAACTCCGCGGCGAACAAGACGGTGACAACTATCGGTTAAACGGCATGAAAATCTGGACGTCTGATGGCATCTATGGAGACTGGATTTTCTGTCTGGTCCGTACCGACCCAGACAGATCAAAGCATGAAGGCATAAGCTTGATCCTGGTGAATATGGACCAGCCTGGCGTCCGGGTCAGGCCGATTAAACTCATCAGCGGCAATTCTCCTTTCTGCGAAACTTTTTTTGAAGACGCTGTCGCCAAGAAATCCGATCTGATCGGCGGACTCAACCAGGGCTGGAGTGTGGGTAAGCGACTGCTGCAATATGAACGATCTGTCCATGGCGGCGTTAACACCAGCGGTGCTCAAACCCGTGAGCAGAAATCTTCCCTGGTAGATATTGCCAAACAGTATCTCCCCCGAGACCAGAATCCGGAATCATGGCACTCGCTTCGCACCAGGGTGCTGCGCCTGGAAATGAACAGTAAAGCTTATAAATTAACGCAACAGCGGGTTATCGCAGAAACACAGGCTTCGGCGCCCGCGCTTGCCACCTCTATTCTTAAAGTGAAAGGCGCGGAATTCAGCCAGGAACGCATCGACGTGCAACAGGCGCTAATGGGTATTCAAGGTTGTGGCTGGCAGGGTGATCAGTTCGATAGCAGCGAGTTGGCCCTGACCAGTGAATGGCTAACCAGCAGGGCAATTTCAATTTATGGTGGTACGAGCGAGATACAGAAAAACATTATCGCAAAGCGAGTGCTAGGCTTGCCCGATGAGAAACCCGGCTAACCTGGCTAAACGTAAACAACCACTACCCGCGTGTGGCTTGTGCAACACTGCCGTCATCACTTAAAGGGCCACACGATAACTTTTACAAGGCGCCAAACTGCTTGTGCAGACCCTGATTCATTTCATCCCGCTGATCTGAATAAATCCAGGTTAGCAATATTCCTTTTATCGCGGTCACTGTAGCCAGAGGCTCATCCAGCATAAAGTGGTGATACGATTCTGGCACCGTAAATATAGGTAATATTCCAGCCGTTATTTCTCTCATATAAGGTGCCGCCAGCGCCCCTTCATCGGTCGAATATTCGCCCAGAAGCACGGCACAGCGACATTTTAGACTTACAAATTTGTCCCGCTGGTCCACTCCCATTTCCAAGAAATCAAACAACCCTGGATCAAACTTCCAGGTAACTCCGCCTTCGACGCTGCGAAGCGATTGATGTGAAATAAAATCAACCACATAAGAATGCTTGCAGGGTTGCTCCGGTATGAAACGAAATCGAGCCAGGGCTTCCTCTTTGGCGGGATAAATACGCGTCGACCTGGCTGGTTCGCCATCACGCAGTTCGGCCTTTCTTCCCCATTCAACGTATCGTTCTGGTGGCTCGACTGTAAAATCAGCAAAAATGATGCCACCGAGCTGATCACCGAAGCGATGGCCAGTTTCCAGGCCAACAAAGCCACCAAAGCTATGAGCAACAAGAAACGGTTTCTCACCCAACTGCGACGCTTCACATACGTCCATAATCTCTTGGGCAAATAATTCTCCGCTATAGTTTGTCCGCCAACCGCTATCACCATGGCCAGACAAATCTACCGCCACCACCCTGAACTGGTCAGCAAGAAACGGCGCAACAAATCGCCACCATTCCAAATGAGCATTACTGCCATGAATCAGCAGCACACCTGGCAAACCAACCTTTCCCCAGGCCACATAATGAATTTTACAATTCTGCACCTCCACAAAAGCATCTTCTGCTTCTGTCTGCAATGCTCTGTCAAACCAATCCGGCGAATTTTCTACACTCATCATTATCTCGTCACTTACGGCGCCGGATAATGTAACACATTCTCTCAGCTGCGGCAGTCACCTATCCCATATTTGCTTTTCTACCCTGAACTGATAATGTCCCGCCATCATCCAATGCAATGAAAGGAGAATCATATGGATATTCAGGGACAAAATATTGTCATTATCGGTGGCACTTCAGGTATTGGCCTGGCAACTGCCATAGCTGCCCAGAAAGCAGGTGCAAACGTGTGGTCGGCGAGCAGATCAATGGACAAGGTTTCGCTGTGTCAGACAAACCACCCTGAAATCCAGTTCTCCCAGATAGATACGCATGACCCAGAGGGTCTGAAATCACTCTTCCAATCAGCAGGCAGGATTAACCATATTGTCGGCGCAGCTACAGGTGCCAATCGAACCATGCTGCCTTTCATGGAACAAACTGATGAACAATTCAGGGAGGCCTTCAATAAATTCTGGGGTTACACTAACGTTGTTCGGCAGGGGGTTCCCTTCCTTGTCGATGATGGCTCGATAACTCTCATAAGTGGTACGCCTGCTCGAAAATGTAATCCTGGGATGTCATCCGTGTCCTGCACTGGAAATGCCGTCGAGGGCCTGATCAGGGCATTAGCAACCGAACTGGCACCCAGGCGAGTCAACGGTGTTGCGCCTGGCATCATCGATACGGCCATGTTCGACCGATTCGGGGATAAAAAAGCCGCCGCCCTTGAAAACATTGGCAAAGGTATCTTGTTAGGCCGCGTTGGCGCTGCTGAGGAAGTCGCTGCCGGAATCATGCTGGCGATGAGCAATCCCTATATGACTGGGGTTGTACTCGATGTAGACGGCGGTGCGCTGCTACCCTGAACCATTTGAATCGGTCCCAGCAACCTACTTTACTCTGAGTATAGCCTTACCCAGAGGTTGCCTGGTTTGATAGGCTTCAAGAATGTCCTGGGCGCAGCAGGCTTTCTGGAAATAATAGCCCTGGCCAAGATTGCAGCCTAGCTGACGAAGAATCTCCAGCTGGCTGGCAGTTTCAATCCCTTCTGCAATGATCTTCAAGCCAAGACTGCGGCCTAAATCAATGATAGCTTTAGTAATGACAAAGTCCTCAGCATCAAGGGCTAATTCCCTGATAAATACCTGGCAAATTTTCAACGTATCCAAAGGAAACCGTTTTAG
>JAPKEK010000388.1 GCA_028822125.1 Pseudomonadales bacterium
CCGAGCCAGAAGTAGACCTTGTCAGCGCCCTGGCAGCGCCGCTGCCGGTGATGGTCATCGCTAAAATGCTGGGCGTGGAAGATGGCAATATGCAGGTCTTCAAGAATTGGTCCGATGCCATATTCAGCAATATCGCTGACATCCTTTTTGCCACCCCGAGTCCCGAAGCCTTGCTTGCAGCTGATGAAATGGACCACTATTTCCTGGATAAAATAGCTTTTATCAGGGAGCACCCGCAACCGCATTTACTAGGCAGGCTCATAGAGACAAAAACCGAAGAAGGCTACCTTTCAGACGATGAACTGCTTAGCTTCTGCCGCCTACTGCTCATTGCCGGTAACGAAACCACAACCGGCCTCATCACCGCCGCCGCACGGGTCTTTCATGCCTTCCCGGCAACCCTTGGCCAACTGAGCCTTGATCCTTCCCTGACAACCACTTTTATTGAAGAGGCTCTAAGGTTCTATTCTCCCTTTTCCGCTACCGTGCGGCGAACCACGTCCGAGGTAGAAATCGCTGGCCAGAAAATACCCAAAGGCGAGCTAGTCCTGCCACTGATAGCATCAGCCAATCGCGACGAACGCATCTTTAAACAGGCCGATCAATTTGATATTGCGAGAAACCCGAATCCGCACCTCGCTTTCGGCTTCGGCATACACTTCTGCCTGGGCGCACACCTGGCCAGACTGGAAGGCGAGATAGCGGTGAACTGTCTGGCACGACATTTCTCTTCTATTCGCCTGACTGAACCTGAGTCACCCGAGATGTATGGTCTCGGCGGACCAAAGCACCTTAACGTGTCCCTGCAGGTTTGCTGAAAAAGAGATCAGCTACGGCTGACCACTGAAATTGATATTGCCCGGAGCTCTCGGCAAAACACAGCACTAAACGCTATATTAACAACGCTGCGTTTGCCTGGCAGGCGACCTTCACAGAACAAGCCAGTCCAGTTAACCCGCCAAGATCGACAATCGCAGAAATCCAAGAAACCAGTGAAACTTCCATCACCAGATACTTAGGCTGCGACCACCCCTACCATTTACGGAAACGCTTCATACGGAGCTGACTTGTGAGCACTGCTCATTCATAGCCAATGGGGATCGAACCGTCTTCTGGAATGACCGCCCTGAGACCCTGGTAGATGTTATCGGTCCAGCGAACATGTCCAATTGCATTGCTATAACCACCATCTACGGGCATGGTAGTGCCGGTCATGTAGCTACCGGCATCAGAGGCCAACAGTAATAATGGCCCAGCTAATTCTTCCAGCTCACCGATGCGGCCCATTGGGGTTGCACCCTCGACATATTCGGTATAACCATCTACCTCCCAGTAGGGGCCTGTCATTTCACTTGGGAAATAAGCGGGTGCAATCGCGTTAACTCTGACTTTCCTGTCCGCCCAGCTGCAGGCAAGATTACGTGTTAAGTTGATCACGCCCGCTTTCGAGGTCTGGTAGGCTGCAGGGTTATCACAGCTTCCGCCAATCCCCAAAACAGATGTAATATTGATAATGGATCCACCGCCGCCATCCTCGAGCATTCTCTGACCAGCCTCCCTGCAGCAATACCAGACGCCCAGCAGGTTGGTTTTAAGGGTCGCCTCGAATACTTCATGAGGAAGCTTTTCCGGCACAAATCCCCCATCAGCGACAATACCGGCATTATTGACCACAACATCCAAACGGCCACATTCTGACCACGCCTGGTCTATTACTGCGGCTACACTGGACGAATCATCGACATCGCAAGCCATTGCGATGGCTGCACCGCCCGCGCCATTTATCTCCTGAGCCAGAGCATCCAGCCTGTCTTCACGTCGCGCTGTGAGAACAACCCTGGCGCCTGCATCTGCCAACACACGGGCAAAAAAAGCACCCAACCCTGACGAAGCTCCCGTAACCAGGGCGGTCTTACCCTGCATTCCAAATAATTCATCCATATTTGTCATGTGACCAGTTCCTATTTTTATATCTGGGGTAATCAGGTTATCACTTTTTCATCATTCGACAATAGTCTCCCCGGCACCAGAGCGGGCTTACCCTGCATTCCAAATAATTAATTCGTATTTGCCATGTAGCCAGTTGCTACTGGCCATGCTGATTCATGATCAGTACATACCTAGCGCTTTTTCTTTTTCCCTCGGCTAGTGTGCCGTGATGATTTCGAATTTAATCCAGCTTTTCCCCTGGCTGCCTTGAAGGCGCTTTTCATATTCTTCAGCTTCTCATCTTTTCTGGCAAAAACATGCGGTTGCTTCGCCTGATCAAAGTCGATGATTTTCTCGTCACTCATAGCAATACCTTAAAATCTTGCGTCAATGCAGCCAATAGAACCTGAACTCATTGTCATCTAATACGCCGATAATTGCACTCCCTGCTTGTTTAACAACCTCCACCTTCAGGCAGTCGCCTAGCCAGGCTATGCCTGTGGTAAGAATCAAGCCTGTTCCAGCCCGGATAGGTAGCGGTCGAACACTACAAGCAAGATCATAAGCAGGGTAATCCAATGGCCTTATCGGGAAATCTACTGCAAACTTGTAAAGCGAATTAATTCTTCATATTCTGCATGTCACTCGCACACAAGGATGTGCATGCTATCGGAGTAAGCCCGTGTCATTTATGGAAGCTATCATTCTGGGCGTCATTCAGGGCTTGACCGAATTCCTACCCGTCAGCAGCAGCGGCCATCTTGAACTTGGAAAGGCCTTGCTGGGTGATACCAGCCTGCCACAGGACAGTATGATGTTTACTATCGTACTGCACCTTGCTACTGCGCTGAGTACGCTGGTTATTTTCAGAGCGGAAGTCAGCCAAGTTATCAGGGGCATTTTCCGATTCAGTAATAACGCTGAGCTGCAGTTCACGATAAAGATCGTGATCAGTATGGTCCCTGCCGCTGCTGTCGGTTTTCTGTTCAGCCAGGAGATGGAGAGGCTGTTCGACAGACAGATTATACTGGTCGGCGCCATGCTCTGGTTAACCGGGGGGCTGCTATTTGTAGCGGACAGAGCCAAACGGACCGATAAAGAGGTCAGTTTCAGTCATGCCATTGTTGTCGGTATTGCCCAGGCCATCGCCATACTGCCCGGCATTTCCCGCTCAGGCGCCACCATTGCAACTGCTGTACTACTCGGGATCGATCGCAGCAAAGCTGCCAGCTTCTCGTTCCTGATGGTGGTACCCCTGATTCTGGGTAAAGTGGCTAAAGATATCCTTGACGGCGGCATCAACCTCTATGATGAAAATTTAAGCGTTCTCGGCACAGGATTCCTAGCAGCCTTTGTCACCGGTCTGTTCGCCTGTCAGTGGATGATCAAGCTGGTACGCAATGCCCAGCTCCGCTATTTCTCCTATTACTGCTTTATTGTAGGCTCTCTAGCCATAGGCTATACCGTAAACACTCTATAAGCTGAGCCAGCAACTAAACCGGTGCCTGAAAAAGATTTAACAATACTTGTTCCTGGCGAGAAAACACCCTTTCCTTTCTCACCCAGCAATAGCCACGACTGACGTCTACAGAGCCTATTGAGGCAAACCGACTCAACTTGCTGCGCAGCAAGTTGCACGATCTTGTAATCCCATGTTTACTAAGCATCTATTTAACTTACACCAACAGGAGTCTTTCATGCGCGCAACGGCCACAATCTATGCCTTCATTCCATGCCTGCTG
>JAPKEK010000389.1 GCA_028822125.1 Pseudomonadales bacterium
ATGATCTTAACTATCCCTGGTCAATCGCTTTCCTTCCTGATGGTTCTTCACTCATCACCACACGCTCGGGTGAGCTCAGGCAACTCAGAGAAAACGAAGCGATCAGCGCTCCCCTGGCCAATGTGCCGGTCACCTATGTCGAGAGCCAAGGCGGTTTTTTTGACGTTATCGCAGACCCCCTTTTTTCAGAAAACAGGACTATTTACCTTTCCCTTGCTGAGGGAAGCAAACGGCAAAATAGCACCGCTATCTATCGAGCAGTGCTCGAAGAACGTGAATTAACCGATGTGAAACGGATATTCAAGGTATCTCCCGAAAAAGACACCCCTGTTCATTATGGCGGGAAACTTTTGTTCCTGAGCGATAATACCCTCCTGATGACAACTGGAGACGGTTTCGAATACAGAGAGGCAGCCCAGGATCGACAGAGTCAATTAGGAAAAGTGCTACGCATGAATACCGATGGCACGGTACCGGCGGATAACCCATTTGCCAGTGGAAGTGATGGCAATCCGTATGTATTCTCCTACGGCCATCGGAATCCACAGGGACTCATCCTGGATCCCGTTACCCAGACTATCTACTTGCATGAACACGGGCCCCAGGGCGGTGATGAGCTAAATATCATTCAGGCGACCCATAATTATGGCTGGCCTGTTACCACCTTTGGCATCAATTATTCCAGCGCCCTGGTATCACCCCTCAAGTCTGCAGAGGGTATTACCCCTCCAATAACCTACTGGGTACCCAGTATCGCACCGTCAGGCATGGCGATCTATCGCTCTGCTCTGTTCCCTGAATGGCAAGGCAAACTCCTCATCGGCGCACTGGTCGATAAAGACGTAAAACTGCTGACCCTGACCGACGGTAGTGTCAGTCAGATCAAAAGTCTCTTTGCCGAGCTCAATGAACGCATCAGAGATGTACGCGTCGATAGCGAGGGGGCCTTATATCTGCTCACAGACAGCGCCAAAGGTCGCGTCTTAAGAATTACCCCTGCAACCTAAAATAATACCCTGGAAGGTGCCCAGGTTTTGCTGTCGCCGCGATATCCCGGCAACACACCCTCTAGAACAATGGGCTGTATTTTTATCAGTAAATAATCGACCGGGAATCTAGGGTAGAGCTTATCTGTATCCACATCCCTGCGCATAGCCACTTTCACGCTTTCATCGTCCACGATAGTAGCCATACCCATAATGGAAACATAACTTCGAGTTTCAGCATGCCAGTAATATAAAGTGACTTTTGGATTGTTTCTGATCTGTTCCACTTTTCGCGTAACCGGCCTTGTTGCGACCCAAACCACAAAATTTTCATCGGGGGGAAAAGCATCCACTGTTCTCGATCTGGGCTGACCCGTATGGTCCAGACTAATCAAGGCAGCATATCGTGCTGAGTTGATGGTTAACCGCGCCGCATCCAGCAGTTCTGCTCGGTCATCAGCTTGCACCTGCCCGCTGCTCAGGACAAGTACCAGAGCCAGTACTCGAAATCTATTAAGTGCCAACAACCAATTTACCTGCAGCCCTTTATGTGATTAAGAATTGTCTAGGAATCCGATCAATAAAGCAAAGACACCAGCAAGGTGATGCGTATGCGCACACTGATCGATTTTGAACTTCAGACTGAATAAGATCCGCGGAAGACACCGAAAGGAAAACTGCCTTACCTCATCGTCGACAATAAGAAAATTGCCGACTCTGAACTGATTCTCGACTTCCTCAAAGACTATACCCCGAGCAAACTGTACGCCGGACTGTCACCCGAAGAAAAAGCCGTCGGGCTTGCCTTTACCCGCCTGGCTGAAGATCACCTCTACTAGCTAGGCGTCGCCAGTAGGTGGCTGGACGAGGACTGGTTTGCCAACATCGTTGACGGGTTTTTTGGCTTTGTACCTGGCCTGATCAGGGGCTTCGCCTCGAGAGGTACCCAGACGGAAGTTCGGCAGGCCTTGCATTTACAGGGGCTTGGCCGACACACATTGGGACACCAGAAAGCATTCGCCTGCCGGGATCTGCAGGCAATCGTCGGTGCTAAACGCACTATTTCCAATTTCGTGGTCGCCGGCCTGCTCTCTGGTTTTATCGACATTGAGCCACCTACCTGGTTCAGCGACATTGCCAATAATTATCTGAGCCTTCGCGAGTACGTCGATCGCGTTGAAGATGAAATCGGCGTTCACGGTAACTAGATACAATTTGTCTGAGAGAATCAGCGCCAGGGATTCCGAGCTACGTAAAAGTCTCCGGTGGTAGCCCGTCCAACCTCGAACAGGCCAGGTAATCGGTGCTTAGCTGCCTTCGCGCCCGGCAACCTCCAGTTCGTGTATTTCCTCGACGACAGCCTTCAGGGTTTCGAGTGCAGCGGCATATTTCTCATCTTCGTCCGGGTATTCTCCGGCGGTGTAATCCACTGGCAGCTTCATATAGGGATCAAGTTGCAACCGCCGCAACTGCGACATCAATTCGCCGTGGCGTCGGCGCTGTTTTAAAGTCATCTTCCACATAGTTCCGCCTGGGGCACATACCTGATAGCTATTATCACAGATTTGCAGCTAAAAAACGGCCCAATATCAATTCCAGGTTAGCAGACCGCTGGCTCATCCTGATAATCCGCAGCCGTTACCCGCCAGAAACTCAGCTGGATAGAGTACCAGACTGCTAACCAGGAGAGGTGAAGATTCGACTCTTGCTCGGCGCAACATACAAATTATAGCCTCATCGGGTATAAGAAGAACAAAGGCCCTTTTTCAACCAAATCCACCTTACATTGCGGCCCAATTAAGCCCGACCTATCAATTCCCGATTTAGGAGATGACCATCATAGTATCGTGTTGGCACATCTATTTCAGGTCAATGCGAATCCGAAGGCAGGCGTAATAACCAGACACATACGCCCGATACACCATAACCCAGAAAAAGGAAAGCAAAGGCAGGTAGATAACTGCCCGTCATCTCGAATACTAATGTGGTCAGCGGCAGGCCTATTAGATTAAATGGCATCGTCAAAGGCATCGCCAGACCCATCACTTTGGCAAAATCAGCCAGTCCGAAGCGTTCCGCCAGAAGCAGAGACCACAAGGGTGCAATGCTGCCATAACCCAGACCAAACAACGCTCCAGCCAGGCATAACATGAACAGGTCGGATGCGATCAAGAGCACACCAGTGGCTACCAACTGTAGTGCGATCGCAATGGCCACGACCAGCCGTTTCGACATATAGTCCGATACTGTGCCTGCAAGCGGTTTGGCAAGCGTGCCAAACAGGGTCGTTACCAATACTGCTGTTGATGCCTGCATGGGAGATAATCCCAAATCCATACCATGGGAAGGCAGAGCGATGACAACGGCTGCCACGCCCATATAACAGGGGCCGGCAATCAAACTGATCAACCAGATATCACGCTCACGGATGGCACGTGCGAAATTCCAATGGGTACCCTCCCCCACATGCATCTCAATATTCTGCTGGCTATCACCATCCGGGTGCAGGCCAATATCCTGGGGCGCCCGGATCGCAAACTTCCAGATTAGTGGCAGCAAGATCGCAGGAGTGAGTACTGCAAACACCAGAAAAGAGATTCGCCATCCGAAATTAACTACAAGATAGGTTGCAAGGGGAACGAGCAGCACCCCGGATACGGTAATACCAGCCTGGGAAATACCCA
>JAPKEK010000390.1 GCA_028822125.1 Pseudomonadales bacterium
TTACCAGATTCTTCAGGCAGGCTTTCAGGCCGGATATCCCGTTAACCCATTCAAGCGTTATAACTACGCGTACAAGATGTTGTACAGTAAATGAGGCGACAACTATGAATCCTAAAATAAGCATTTTCGCGTCTGCACACAGGCCACAGAATTGGATGGACCTATATAAAAGTATAGGCGAGAACGATGTCGAATTTGAGTTGGTATTCGTAGGGCCTAATCAGCCTGATTATAGACTACCAAACAATTTTCGTTTTATCAGATCATTGGTAAAGCCAACGCAGTGCTTGGAGATAGCATTGAGAAATACCACCGCTGACCTTGTAATGAATTTCGCTGATGACTGTATGTTTAAGGGATCGAGACCACTTGATAGGCTTTACGAAACCTATAAAAACTATAACAACGACAAAATAATATTATCATGCAAGTATATGCTAGATGGCGAAGACCAATCCGAATGCGCATACTTCGATGATATGAGCTCACCAGTAATGCCGCTGTGTGGATTGATGTCTAGAAATCTCTTGATGAGTATGGGGGGCATTGATAAAAACTTCATCGCGATAATGTGGGATTTGGACATCGCAATGCGAGTTCACGCTTTGGGAGGTGATGTCATTCTCAGCGATGTATTCCTCGAAGAAGACAAAGACAAAAGCGCTGGGAGTGAATTGTGTAACGAATTTTGGGAGCATGATAGAGGACTCCTTAAGAGCCTCTGGACAAAAAATGGGAAGGTTCATTTTTGTCGAACGAAACCAGTGGAATCTTTTGATGACTTAAATATACTCAAGGCATCCCAGGGTCCACGAGGCCGCTGGCGCGGCAGTGGCTCCATAGTTATTGAAAAAATAGAAACGAATCTTCCGAGGATAATCCGTGGAATCAGAAAACCATCTATGTATCTTAATTACGCAAGGAGGATGGCCTTGGGATTCATGGGAAAATTATAATTGCAATCAAAGTCTCGTTGCGACCTTGCGCAACTGGGATAATACGCCGACGGAGAGCTGGTTCGGCAGCTTCAAGAACGAGCGGGTGCATGGCGAACGCTTTGGTACACGCGATGAGATGAAGGCGATGGCGTTTGAATACATCGAGGTGTTTTACAACCGGAAACGGCTGCACTCGACATTCGGCTACCAGTCGCCCGTACAGTTCATGCAAGACTGGATAAGCACTCAATCAATGGAAAGGTAGCATGAAACCCACCTGTTGGAAGACGAAAAACGGGGGGAAGGTCACATGATGAAGACAGATATTCATTCCACTAATATTACAAATCTGCTGGCGCGGCTTTGGCACCACATTAGTCAGCGCCGCAGGCGTCAGTTTGTGTTGCTTCTCGGGTTAATGTTTATGAGCGTTTTTGCCGAGTTGATCAGCCTCGGTGCAGTGCTGCCATTTCTCGCCGTTCTTATAGCGCCAGATCGGTTGTTCAGCCAGCCGTTCGTTGCAGATTTGGCACATGCTTGGGGTATTACTTCGGCCGATCAATTGGTGCTGCCCTTGACGGTTATACTCGTTGTAGCAGCATTGATGGCGGGCGCGGTCCGCTTGTTGTTGTTGTGGTTCAGCACCCGGTTGGCATTCGCCACTGGTGTCGATCTCAGCCTCGAAGTGTTTCGCCGCACGCTCTATCAGCCCTATCGAGTGCATGTGACTCTGCATAGCAGTGAAGTGATCAGTGGCGTCAATAAAGCGAGTGTTGTGATGTTCGGGGTGCTGCTGCCGGGGCTCTTGCTGATCAGTTCATTGGGATTGATGGTAGGCATCATTCTGACTTTGCTTGCCATCGATGCCATGGTCGCTATTATTGCGGCTGTCAGCTTCGGCGCGAGCTACGGCATAATCACCCGATTGTGTCACCGCCAGTTGCAGCATGACAGCCAGCGCATCGCCACTGAACAGATCCGAGCCGTGAAAGCGTTGCAGGAAGGGCTGGGCGGCATCCGCGACATACTCCTGGACGGCACACAGATGTTTTTTTCTGAGATCTACCGCAAGGCCGACCATGCACTGAAGCGGGCGCAGGGCACCCACAGCTTTATCGGCGGTAGCCCCCGGTTTGCTATGGAGGCCATCGGCCTGGCGCTGATCGCGACTTTCGCCTATGTCCTCAGCCGTCAGTCCGAGGGGGTCGTAGCTGGCCTCCCGGTATTGGGTGTATTTGCGCTGGGTGCCCAACGTTTGCTGCCGAACCTACAGCAAATCTATGCCTCCTGGGTCAGTATTGTTGGCGCTCAGGCATCTTTAGTCGACCTGCTTGAATTTCTCGATCAACCCCTGTCGACAGAGGCACATCAGCCCGAACCTGCACCACTGTTGTTCCATGATGCCATCCGCTTCGACAACGTGCGCTTCCGTTACAGCAGCGATGGTCCTTGGGTACTCGATGACATCAATTTCAGCATCCCCAAGGGCGCCCGGGTTGGCTTTGTCGGCCTTACTGGGAGTGGAAAGAGCACCGTGCTCGACTTGCTGATGGGCCTGCTGGAACCGAACGAGGGGCAAATCTTGGTAGATGGTCAGCCCATCAGCGGCAACCGTCTCAGGGCCTGGCAGCGAAGCATCGCCCACGTGCCGCAGAGCATCTACCTGGCCGACACCACTCTGGCCGAGAACATCGCCTTCGGTGTGCCGCCCGACACTATTGATCTGGATCGGGTGCAGCAGGCGGCACGTCAAGCACAGATTGCGGATTTTATTGAAAGCAGTCCGGAAGGATACCAAGCCTATGTGGGAGAGCGCGGCATCCGTCTCTCCGGCGGCCAACGCCAACGCATCGGCATCGCCCGCGCGCTCTACAAGCAGGCCAGCGTGCTGGTGTTCGACGAAGCCACCAGCGCCCTCGACAACGCCACCGAACAGTCGGTGATGGACGCCATCGAAGGGCTTAGCAGCGACCTCACTATCCTGCTCATCGCCCACCGGCTAACCACCGTGCGGCGCTGCGACACTATTGTGGAACTGGAACACGGCCGGGTGGTGGCGCAAGACACCTACGAACAGCTAATCGAGCGCAGCCCGTAGCATGTAGGCGTCGGAAAAACTAAAACACTAGCCGATACATCACGTTAAGACATTTCATCATACTATGAACTTTATAAAAAGACTCTATCATTGGTCAAGCAAAAAGACTGACCAATTTCTACTCCAAATCTGCACGGAAGATAAGTTGTGGTTGGCAGTCCCTCTTTCGAGTCTTGCCAGGAAATTCTTTCTGAGAGAATTCTCCGTAAAGCAAATAAACTATAGAAATTTAGAAGAGCTTAAACAACTCGTTACAAAGGCGACGAATGAAGATGTTGCGAAGTCGGTAGAGAATCACAAAAATGCGTGCATACCGCAAGGCTTAAAAGTCTTAATGATTTTCTCGAAATATATAAATAATTCGAAGGACTGCATAGAAGGCAATTTTGAAAATACGTGGGCAATGACTGCAAAAGATACGGGTCTTAATGTTGACACTTTCTATGCAGATAGAATTTCATATCTTCCATCTGATGCTTCCAATCTCGAAATGATGAGTCAAGAAGGAAGAAAACTTTTAAGCAAAGTGAAAGAGTTCCGGCCGCAATTAATTTTCCTAGATACAAATTATTCTGGAAACCAAAATACGATTAACTCC
>JAPKEK010000391.1 GCA_028822125.1 Pseudomonadales bacterium
CTTATCTGTTACCTATCCTCGATCGAATCGCTTCCTGATTAAGTGAATGATACTGTCAAAGGTTCTTGCATCCTGGGCTGAGCTTGGCAATAGTAGGGTAATCGTCCATTGCAACCGATAAAATAGCGTCGTCCTGAACTGGCCGTGGAAAATATGAGCCCAGAGAATCCAAATAATGTAGCGCGACAGTAGCGCTCAGGGTTCTGAAATCAGCAGGTTAGTTTTCAAGTATAGCCGGTCCCGCCATCTAATAATGGGACCCGCTATCGAAGTTTTAATAAGTACGGAATTGTCAGTCAAATAAAAAAAGAGGGGAATTATGAGCGAATTCGAAAATAAAGTGGTTGTAATCACCGGTGCCGGTGGCGGTTTGGGTAAATCCCATGCACTGGAATTTGCCCGACGTGGGGCGAAAATAGTCGTCAACGACCTGGGCGGCAGTGGTGATGGTACCGGCGCCAGTGACATGGCCGACCTCGTTGTAGACGAGATTACCGCAGGTGGGGGCCAGGCTATCGCCAACAAGGCGTCGGTTGCAAGCATGGAAGGGGCACAGTCAATTATTGATGATGCACTGAATGCCTTTGGCACTGTAGACATCCTGGTTAACAACGCAGGAATTCTTCGTGACAAGAGTTTCAAAAATATGGACATGAAAGACTGGGACATTGTCATGGACGTGCACCTCAATGGCACCGGTTACGTGACCAAAGCAGCATGGCCAGTTATGTATGAAAAAAACTATGGCAGAATCGTTCTCACCAGCTCAACTTCTGGGGTGTTTGGGAATTTTGGCCAGGCCAACTATGGCGCCGCAAAAATGGGCATGTTGGGTATGATGAATGTACTTGCCATCGAAGGTCTATCTAAAAACATCAAGGTGAACTGCCTGGCGCCAGCAGCCGAGACACGCCTCATCGGAACCATTCCAGGTATCGAGGTTAACCCTGATGACCCGGATCCAATGCGCCACCCCAAACTGGTGACACCGGTGGTATTACTGATGTGCGCTAAAGATGCGCCCACCGGGCAGACATTCCATGCGGGTAACGGTCAGTTTTCACGTAGCGCGGTATTCGTTAATCAAGCCCTGGAATTTGATGCCGATGTGACCTATGAAGATTTACTCGATAAAAAGGACCAGCTTATCGATATGTCCTCCGCCCGGGAAATGTCGGGTTTGATCAGAGTGATGCAGCGAGCAAAATCCTGATTTAAGACTCACTGGACCAGCGTTAATAGCGTCACTCTAGCGATCTTCAGAATCAAGTATCACTGAACTCTGAC
Source organism: Pseudomonadales bacterium (assembly GCA_028822125.1). GTDB lineage: Bacteria > Pseudomonadota > Gammaproteobacteria > Pseudomonadales > Azotimanducaceae > UBA9926. The sequence continues at coordinate 1,288 of JAPKEK010000391.1, forward strand.
GAAGATTTGCCGTTGCGCCGAGACCGAGAAAATCAAACAAGCGAGCATCAAGAGTATCTAGGGTGTGAGCAGACAGGCTAGCATTCCAGTTGACCTGAGGTCTTATGAAACCAGCCGTGTAATACCCAAACAGGAGTGCTCGCTCCTGGTCACGGGTTACATTTTCGCCTGAGGTGTGCCAGAGGCGGCCATCCATGGCAATCATGGAACCCGCTGACGCTTCAAAAGGCACCATAGCCGACTTCATGTCCCGTGGTAGCTCACTGATACGGGCGACATGGTGACTGCCCGGTAAATACAGGGTTGCACCATTGTCTGGATAGACATCATCCAGGCACCAGATGATATTGATCGCCCAGGGTTGTAACCAGGGTTCGGGGATGACAATGGCCTGATCTGCGTGAATTGCCATGGATTCGCTTCCAGGCATAGCGATGTTGGCAGTGAAATTAGATATCAAGAAGTGCTCGCCAATGAGCGCTTGCACCAGCGCAATAGCCTGAGGCTGGAGAATCAATTTACGAAAGATCGGGTCGAGGTCCAGTAAATTAAAAACGCGCACATTCTCTTCATTGGGGTCTAAGCCCTGCACATAAGTTGGCACCCCGCGGCGTTTGCTTTCGACTGCGGCATAGATCAGGGCGCGACGCGCGGCCTTAACCTCTGCAGCGTCTAGCACATCAGCGAGAATACAATAACCATCAGTTTTAAGACTTTGCAGTTGCTGGTTCAATCGTCTCAGACTTTTTTTAGGCACTTTAGCACAGAACCAAACCAGCCTATGAATACCTTCAATGGATACTTAACCAGTGAGGCAGGGCATGTACAAACTCCCTTTGAAAACTAAAGCAACGGGGACCTAAGCAGACCTCTAGGAGCGCATCACCTGCTGGCGAGGCTCTGGAAAAGATCAGTCCGTCCTATTGTTACGAGGAACTGTTTCCCTTCACCTTGCCAGCAAGAATCCAGACGCACCGCTGCTGCAGTACGGGCTCAAGACGCTTGAGTTCACTTACCGACTTTCCTATAGAGTGAGATGCTGGCGATTAAGGTCATCACAAGCCGCAGCAAAAATTAGTCGAAAAAGACGACTTTAGATTTTGGGCACGCTCACAATGAACTTGAAATTCGATGGTCCAGGGGTACAAGATGTTACCAACCATTGCACTCGTTGACGGTAAACTTCGGCTAAAAACAAGCGCTACCGACCTGAAACTGACAGGATGGGCTAACCTACCAAAATGTAACGATCGCACATTAAGGGGATTATGATGAAACTGGGCCTGATGCTGGGTTATTCGGGGGGCAACTTGAATCTGCCTGTTGAAAAAGTACCGCTTGCCGAGCGGCTTGGTTATGATTCAGTGTGGACCGCTGAGGCTTATGACTCGGATGCTCTATCGCCTCTTGCCTTTCTGGCGGCCAAGACCGATCGGATTAAACTGGGCACCGCAGTTATTCAACTGGCTGGCAGAACCCCTCATGACCATTGCCACCATAGACGCTCTGGCAGGTGGTAATCGGGTCATCTGCGGCATCGCTGTTTCCGGGCCGCAGATTGTGGAAGGCTGGTATGGGCAGCCCTGAATTGAAGCCGGGCTGAAGAAAGCAGGTAAAAACCCCGAACAGTTTGAAAGCCAGGGCGGGGTACAGGTGATTGTCTCCAATGACGTAAAAACATCGATTAACAGGCTCAAAACGGGAATAGCGCTCTATGTCGGTGGCATGGGCCACAAAACAAGGAACTTCCACAAGGAGATGATGATTTGCCGTGGATATGAAGATGCGGCAGAACGAATTCAGGAACTGTACCTGGCAAAACGTAAAGATGAGGCCAATGAAGCAGTACCCGATTAGTTTGTTGATCAAGGCGCTCTGATCGGAGACCGGCAACGTATTCAGAAACGGTTCAAAGACTGGGCAGCCAGCGGCATCACAGGGATGACTATTGGTGGCGATGAGCTGGCCCTGCGGCTGATGGCTGAAGTTGCCGGGCTTAATGTAGAGCCGGGTGCCTGAAAACCACAGAAGTCAGCTATTTGCAGGCGAGCCAATAGCCTTAAATGAAAGCGATAAGCATGATCTGATCATGACCTACAAAGCTTTTTGATTACCTCCTTCGAAACCAGGCATGCTGATATTGTCTCAGAGGGTTAACAGCACCCTACCAGAATCCGGCAACAATTAATCCCCCGGCAAGAGGCACGGTAGCCACTAGAAATAAAATGAACGAATAGGAAAGAACTTTGTTGGCCGGCAAACCGGTCATAATCAGCAATGGAATGACCACAAAAGGATGAATGATATTGGTCCACTGGTCGCCGTAGGCAACACCCA
>JAPKEK010000392.1 GCA_028822125.1 Pseudomonadales bacterium
CGAAGACGCAGCTGTTCTGGCAACCGTTCTCGCTCAGGAAAAAGACCTTGCAGGAAAACTGGAAGACTATTACCGATTCAGACTAACCAGGACTAAAGCCATCCAGCGGGGATCACAGGCCAATGCCAGATTATTCCACTTGAGAGGTCCAGTTGCCTGGATCAGAGATCAAGTGGCCATGCGTACTACCGGCAAAAACCCGCTTCACTGGGTCTTTCAACACAATGTCTACCGAAGTACCGCCTCAGCCATACAACGTGGCCCTCGCTCGCCCCTGGATTAACGTGCCACCATTTATCGCTGCTTTGTTTATCCATAACCCATACTCAGAGCTTTTGGTTTAACCAGAAAATTACCCCGCTTTACTTGCCAGGCCTGCGCAAACATGATCATCTAACACAACGCAGCACTGGCCAATCCAACTATGACAAGAAAACCATCCTTCAAAAGAGCCAGGCCAGCGACATCATCAACCGAGCAATTATTTCAGTGGGTGACCGAGATAGTTGAATTAACCGAGCAATTTCCAGAGTACCGAAGAATCGGAACCGAGGGCGACCAAGCCTGGCGACCAGAGGGTTTGGCCGTATCAGGGGCGGTGATAAATTAACCGAAAAACTCGGTCTTGATTAACCAAAAAAAATCCTCAGCAGGAGAATAATATGAACGTAAATTGCCTGGGATATATAGGTATAGCATCTGAGCACCTGCAGGCATGGCAAGATTTCTGCAGTGGGTTTCTGGGCCTAATGAATGTCAGTGGAGATGATGATGCTCTACGCTTCAAAATGGATGACCAGGCCTGGCGTATCGCTATTGAATCAGGCGATAAAGAAGACCTGTCCTATGTCGGCTTTGATGTTCGAAACGGCAATGATCTTGCCACCATATGTCACCAGCTGACCACCCTGGGCTATCAAGTGGAAGCAGACCAAGATCTGGCTGCATCAAGAGGCGTGGCGGTCCTTATGAAGACCACTGATCCAGATGGCCTGCAGGTCGAACTCTATTATGGAGCCACCGAAAATTCCGAGCAGGTGTTTGTATCACCAGAAGGGGTGAGCGGCTTTATTACCGGTGATCAAGGCTTTGGCCATATCGTACTGTACACCGGGAAAGAAACAGAAAAATATCAGTTCTATACCGAAGGCCTGGGTTTTAAACTTACCGATACAATTTTAATGGGGGGCCAGCTGATGCTGACTTTCCTGCACTGCAATCCAAGACACCATACTGTGGCGCTGGTCGGCAATCCCGCTGGCAACCATCTGAATCACTTCATGTTGCAAGCCGCAAGCCTCGACGACGTGGGTTTTGCTTTTGATCGCGCCCACAACCTCGAGCTGAAGCTATCGACTACCCTGGGTTGTCACACCAACGACAAGATGGTGTCCTTCTATACCCAGACGCCGTCCGGCTTTGATGTTGAATATGGCTATGGTGCACGTGTTGTCCATGAAAACTGGTCTGTTGCACATCACAATGCGGCGAGCACATGGGGACACAAACGTCCAACTGCAGCTAGGTGAAAATTTAATTGTCCAACCAAAGCACTTCAGACACGTTAGAGCCCAGCAGAAACCCAGCAGGGTCAGGGATGATACGTAAAACCCGGATCGACAATGCCGGTATCATCATGCTGACCATATTCAGCGCCATGCTAGGTCTCAATCAAGCCCTGGTGAAATTGGTTAACGCCGGGTTTTCGCCGATTTTTCAGGCAGGGCTACGTTCTGTCTGTGCATTTTTTATTGTGCTTACGTTTGCTCTGGTTTTTAAAAGGAAATTATCAATAAAGGATGGCAGCTTACTGCCAGGCCTGACTATTGGCCTGCTATTTACTGCAGAGTTCTTCTTATTGTTCACCGCCCTGGACTACACAACAGTCTCACGCGTTTCCCTGTTCTTCTACACCCAACCGTTCTGGGTTGCACTGGGGGCACACTTCCTCATCGCGGGCGAGCAACTCAATCGCAACAGGATCATGGGACTGCTGATAGCGATTGCTGGAATCACGCTCTGCCTGTTCAATGGTTCGGAGTCAGCTTCGACAGAAACCCTAATGGGTGATGTGATGTGCCTGATTGCAGCTATCTTCTGGGCCATGATTGCTTTGATGCCAAGAACCACCAGAATATCAGTGAGCACGCCGGAAATGCAGCTGCTTTACCAGCTTGCTGTATCAGGAATAATTCTGACAGCTCTGGCACCGCTGCTAGAAGATCCCATCCGCAATCTCACTCCGATCATTCTCGCCGTGTTCAGCTTTCAGGTTGTTTTTATCGTTTCTATAGGTTTTATCTTCTGGTTCTGGGCCATTTCCGTTTATCCCACTTCCGACATGGCATCATTTAGTCTATTGTCACCGCTATTTGGCGTGTTCTTTGGCTGGGTCATTTTCAACGATCAGATTACCATTGAGTTTATTGTGGCCCTGTTCATGGTGACAAGTGGCATTGTGTTGAGTAACAAAAAAGTGACTTCAGCCAACTGATGCAACACGGCTCATAGAAACAGGCCACTTTGATCTCTGGTGAAAAATGAAACATCAATACCCCTTAACAATAAGCCGTGACCCTGACCTGATCGAACTCACGCCTGTGACTAAGCATCTCAATCATTGCCAAAGATCACAACCGACGGCCCCGCAGGAGACACCCAATTGCAATTAGACATCAACTATGTTCGCGGGCAGTTCCCTGCGTTCTCAGAACCTACCTTGAACAACCAGGCCTTTTTCGAGAATGCCGGCGGCTCGTATACCTGCAAACCGGTAATCGATCGCCTGGTTCGTTTTTATCACCAGCGAAAAGTACAACCCTACGGACCCTCTGATCCTTCCCGCCTGGGAGGAGAGGAAATGGACGAGGCAAGAAGGAAATTGGCGGCCTGGATGGGAGTAGCACAGGATGAAGTCAGCTTCGGCCCTTCAACCACACAGAACACCTACGTGCTGGCGCAGGCATTCAGGCAATACCTGAATCCGGGTGACGTGATCATTGTTACAAACCAAGATCATGAGGCCAATACCGGCCCTTGGCGACGTCTGGCGGATGCCGGTATCACTATTCGTGAATGGCAAGTAGACCCCAAAACGGGTCATCTGGACATTGAAGAATTAAGCAATCTACTAGACCAGACGGTAAAGCTGGTCTGCTTCCCGCACTGTTCCAATATTGTTGCGGAGATTAATCCCGTCGCTGAGATTGTCTCGATCATCCACGAAGCTGGCGCCCACGCCTGTGTCGATGGTGTGTCTTATGCCCCTCATGGCCTTCCCAACCTGACCCGACTGAATGCCGATATTTATCTGTTTTCTTCCTACAAAACCTATGGACCCCACCAAGGTATTATGGTGATTCGTCGCGATCTGGCCGAGAAACTGCCTAATCAGGGGCATTACTTCAACGACGGTCAGCTGGACAAACATTTCACACCAGCGGGTCCGGATCATGCTCAGATTGCAGCCTCAGCAGGCATGATCGATTATTTTGACGCGCTATACCAGCACCACGCCAGCGGCCATGATAGCCCTGTAGACCGAGGTGATGTGGTCCATGACCTGATGCGCAATCATGAACAGCAGCTGCTACAACCGCTACTCGATTATTTCTCGGCG
>JAPKEK010000393.1 GCA_028822125.1 Pseudomonadales bacterium
AACGGGGTTTCGCCGAAATTCTTCATTGATGCTGATAGCGTTCTGACGGGCCAGGCGTATGGTGCCCGCTCGGATTCCTTTTAATTGCGGACTTGAGCCCAGCAGAACAAACATCTCCAGTAATGCTTCAGGGTGGTCTTCGAATACACTGTCAGAGGCGACTTCGAGGAAGTCATTGAAACTCTGAAAATGATCATTAATGCGATTGATTCTGGCTTTTACTTTAGATCCGACGATTTGTTCATCGAAGTACTGCAATAGGATCTCGTTAATGGTGCTTACGTACTGTGCCTGTCGATAATAGTCCTGCATGAACTGCTCGACTGCGAGCTGCTCAGCATCCTGGTAACCGAGATGCTTGGCTAGATTTCTCTGATTATCAAATAAAAGACGATTTTCATCTCGGCCGCTGATCATGTGCAGTATGAATCGGATATGCCAGAGGAATCTTTGGGCCGATAACAGCGTTTGAGCTTCATCCGGTTTTAAGAATCCCAGGGCGGTTAATCGCTGCAGGTCATTGGTGCCATAGTGGCGTTGGGCAACCCACAGGATGGTTTGAATGTCGCGTAGACCGCCGGGGGATGTCTTAATGTTGGGTTCCAGGCTGAATTCAGTGTGATTTGACCGGCTATGTCGATCATGCTGTTCGTTTAGCTTGGCTGCATAAAATTGGTCAGGGCGCCAGATCTTGCGTGTTGATATGGCATCTTTCATTCGCTTGAGCAGTTCTTCTTCGCCGGACAGGGTTCTTGCGTCCATTAGTGCCGTGAGTATCGTAACATCCTGTTTAGCCTTGGCAGCGGTGTCTTTGATTGAACGTACAGAGTGTCCCACTTCCAGGCCAATATCCCACAGCAGTGTCAGGAATGATTGAATATTTAATTTATGGTTCTGCAGGGTATCTCTTTCGGACAGAATTAGCAGATCGATGTCTGAGTGGGGAAGCAGTTCCTGTCGGCCATAACCGCCAACTGCGATTAGAGATATTCTGGTTTTTCGCCATCGTGCACTGTTTTCATCCCAGTTAAAGCGCATCCAACAGAGTTGCAGGACATGGTCCATGAAATCGGACTGGGATCGTATCAGTTGTTCAATTGGATCGCCTTGTTCAAAGCGTTCTTTGAGGGCGAGTCGAAATTGGGTGATTGAGCGCTTTAAATCGGAAATAGGGTTTTTTGCGACGATAATAGCCGAGGCCAGGCTAGAACTTATTGCTTTATCCGCAACGTTCAATGGTGTCATCGTTTCTGTGCGTCAGTATTTCGTACCCTGTTTCAGTGACCAGGATAGTATGCTCCCATTGGGCCGTTAATTTGTGATCCTTAGTGACGACCGTCCATTGGTCTCTTAACAGGCGAACGCCTGGCTTGCCCGCATTGATCATCGGCTCTATGGTGAAAGTCATGCCCGCTTTGAGTTCGATGCCCGTATGAGGATTACCGTAATGCAGCACCTGCGGCTCATCGTGAAATATCTTGCCGATACCGTGGCCACAATATTCACGAACGATTGAGAAGCGGTTTTTTTCGACATAGGTTTGTATCGCATGGCCAATGTCTCCCAGTTGCGCGCCGGGTCGAACCGCTCGTATACCTCGATACAGGCTCTCTTTACAATTTGACACCAGGCGCTTGGCGAGAATGCTAGGCTTACCTACATAGAATGTCTTGCTGGTATCACCGTGAAAACCATCCTTGATCAGGGTGACGTCGATATTGACGATGTCACCGTCTTTCAGAATTTTTTCGTCTGAGGGGATACCGTGACAGACCACATGATTCACTGACGTGCAGATGGATTTTGGGAAGCCGCGATAATTGAGAGGTGCTGGTATGGCATCTTGAACATCAACCGTGTAGTTGTGACAGATTCGGTCCAGTTCACCTGTGGAAACACCCGGTTTAATGTATGCTTCGATTATCTCCAGTTGCTCAGCGGCAAGCATGCCGACGATACGCATTTTTTCGATGTCTTCTGGGGTCTTCAGTTCGATGGTCATTTAGGTAACCTAAAAAGCGCCAATTATAGCAGCAGTCTTGTGCATTTTGTCGTTTGTCATTGGTTTGAAGCTCGAAATATGGTATAAAACGCGCCGCTGAAAGGCATTATACAGAGGCGCATTAATGGCCTCTACACTAAACCAGCACACATGTCGTCACATAATCCGGGTGCCTTAGGGTTGGATTATGGGACATGTGGAAGCGCAACCCAAACATCGGAGAACTTATGAGTAGCATATCCATGCGGGACCTGCTTGAAGCAGGCGTCCATTTCGGACATCAGACGCGGTACTGGAATCCAAAAATGAGTGAGTATATTTTTGGATCCAGAAACGATATCCATATTATCAATTTGGATAAAACCCTACCGGCTTTAGAAGAAGCCCTGTCATTTGTAAGATCAATGACGACCAAGAACAACAAGATACTCTTTGTAGGCACCAAGCGAAGTGCAAGTAGGATCGTCAAAGAAGAAGCCAGTCGATGTGGCATGCCCTACGTTGATAAGCGCTGGCTTGGAGGCATGCTTACTAATTACAAGACCATACGCCAATCCATTCGAAAGCTTCGAGAGCTCGAGGAACAAAGTGGTGATGGTACCTTCACCAAGCTAACCAAGCATGAAGCCCTGACCCGTCAGAGAGACCTGGATAAGCTGGAGAATAGTCTGGGTGGAATTAAGGGCATGGGTGGCTTGCCTGACGTCATTTTAATAGTCGATGTTGATTACGAGAAAATAGCGGTTACCGAGGCGAAGAAGCTGGGTATACCCGTTGTGGCGATTGTCGATACTAATAGTAATCCAGAAGGTATTGATTACCTCATTCCAGGGAACGATGATGCCATCCGTTCAGTTAGCCTTTTTCTGAAGGCTTTTGCTGATCTGGTTATTGAGACGCGAAACAAGGGCCAGAGCGTCATCGCGGAAAGTGATTTCGTAGAGGTAACCGATGATACGCCAGCCACTGGAACGCCAGCCGCTGAGGAAACAGTAGCTGAGGCGCCAGCTATCGATGAAGCCTCTGCTGAGGAAGTCGTTGCCGAGGCACCAGCTATCGATGAAGTCGCTGCTGAGGAAGTCGTTGCCGAGGCGCCAGCTATCGATGGAGCCTCTGCTGAGGAAGTCGTTGCCGAGGCACCAGCTATCGAGGAAGTGGCCGCTGAGGAAGTAGTAGCCGAGGCACCAGCTATCGAGGAGGTAGCCGCTGAGGAAGTCGTTGCTGAGGCGCCAGCTGTTGAGGTTGCTCTGGATAAGAAGGCTGACGAGTCAACAGCATAGCAGTTGAGTCTGGAATAGAAGCCTTGAGTCGATAAATTCAGTAGCGTTTGGCGAACGATCAGGCTAGCTTTTTAAGCATTTGTGATGCTTTTTAATGAAGAGGTAAAGGACAAAAAATGGCGACAATTACTGCAACAATGGTGAAAGAGCTCAGAATGCGCACGGGTGTTGGCATGATGGATTGTAAAAAGGCCCTGGTTGCTTCTGGTGGCGATATGGAGTTGGCGATCGATGATTTGCGCAAGTCCAGTGGTATGAAAGCTGCCAAGAAGGCCGGCCGGATTGCTGCAGATGGCCTTATTGGGGTAAAGGTAGCAGATGGTAAAGGTGTTA
>JAPKEK010000394.1 GCA_028822125.1 Pseudomonadales bacterium
TTCGGCTTGCAAGGCATCTGAAACGAATTTACTTTCCTTAATGGGTGATCAGCCGGAGTCGTTCCAGTTACTATTGAAAGCAAGCGGCTATACCGCCAATGAGCTTTCAAGGCAGTTGAGTCAGCTGGAAATAACCGGACTTATTGTTAATTCTGTGGAAGGCTATCACCGATCCTGAAATGACCTGGTAAACAGGGCCTATTGGAAGCATAGAGCACTTTTTTTCACTATCTCATTGATTGGAATCTTCTCCTTAGGTAACGTTTCACTTTTGATTCGGGAAATAAGCCATGGCAGAAGCATTTGTCGCTATTATGATGGGGTCAGAATCTGATCTTCCTGTTATGCGATCAAGTATGGGTATTCTGGAGCAATTTTCTATTCCATATGAGGTGCGCATTACGTCAGCGCATCGTACGCCAAAGGATACTCAGGAATATGTTCGCGATGCAGAGGTAAGGGGTTGCAAGGTCTTTATTGCCGCGGCAGGCATGGCGGCGCACCTGGCAGGTGCGGTGGCTGCGCAGACGATTAAACCCGTTATCGGCGTTCCAATTGATGCAGGTTCATTGCAGGGCATAGATGCCTTATTGTCTACCGTGCAGATGCCAGGTGGTATTCCTGTTGCCTGCGTAGCAATCGGTAAGGCTGGTGCCAAGAATGCGGCCTATCTGGCTCTCCAGATAATGGCGGTAGAGGATGAAAACCTCTCGGCAGACTTGTCAGCAGAGCGCTCGGATAACGCGACCAAAATTCGTTTAAGCAATCAGGCTGTAAACAAAAATCTTGAAAAAAAGTGACAGGAAGACCATCAGATCCGAATCTGGACGTCCTGTCAGCACTATTAAATGATGGTGTCATTGCCTATCCGACCGAGGGTGTATGGGGTCTGGGCTGCTTACCCACATCTGAAATTGCTGTGCAGCGAATTCTAAACATAAAACGACGCCATAGAGAACAGGGTTTAATATTAGTTGGTTCTGAAATTGCCCACTTTGATAGTTATTTAGAGGGCTTGCCCAATCATAAAGTGACTGAGCTGGGGCGAACCTGGCCTGCGCCAGTGACTTTTTTGATACCCGATAATGGTTTCTGCCCGGATTGGGTTAAAGGTAATCATAGTACGGTTGCGTTAAGGGTTAGTGCTCATTCGGTTGTTCAATCGCTCTGTAATCTTGTCAATGGGCCAATAGTTTCAACTTCTGCTAATCGAAGTGGTTGTGCTCCAGCGCTAACCGAGGCTGCGGTGCGCAGCGTGTTCGGAACGGAAATTGATTTGATAGTTTCAGGTGAGTTAAGCGGCCCTGAAGGCCCCAGTGAAATTAGAGATTTACTCAGTGGTGAGGTTTTGCGGCAAGGCAGGGTTGTATGACTTTACTTGCTGTATTTGGGAACCCTATTGGCCACAGTCGTTCTCCAGCTATCCATCAAGCATTTGCTGAACAATTTGATATTTCTCTACACTATGAAAAGGTTTTAGTGCAGGAAGGTTTATTTGCTGAAGCTGTGAGAGATTTCTGTGCCCGGGGTGGGTCCGGGTTTAATGTCACCGTGCCATGTAAGGCCGAGGCATTTAATCTGGTTGACCACCATGACCCGTCGGCCCTGAAAACGGGCGTTGTCAATACTGCATGTCTAACCCAGAATGGCGAACTTATTGGCTACAATACCGATGGGCCAGGACTGGTCAGAGATCTAAAAGCCCGTCTCGACTGGCAACTTAAAGATCAAAAAATTCTTGTTCTGGGTGCGGGTGGCGCCGTTCAAGGCATCATTTCTTCACTGCTTGCCGAATCGCCATCTGAATTAGCCATATGGAATAGATCTCCGCAAAAGGCCGCTGAAATGGCAGCGTTGTTTGCAGATGCGCGGTTTACTGCAAAACACGAATCAGAGCTTGAAAACCATTACGATTTGGTGATTAATGGCACATCTGCAGGATTAAGTGGTCACGTTCCTTTAGTTCCCAGACGTGTTCTGGGTGCGGATACTCGTTGTTATGACATGATGTACGGAGCCGAGAAGACCCATTTTTTAAAGTGGAGTTGCCTGGACCAGAACAGGCCCTGTGCTGATGGGCTGGGCATGTTGATTGAACAGGCAGCGCTGGCTTTTTTTGTCTGGTTTGGTCGAGAACCCGATACCCAAGCAGTCATCGAGAAACTTGCACAGGGATCTCGTTGAGGCGACCAATTCTGAGGAAACAGTAGATGAAGAACCCCTTAATTATTGAGCATGAGTTGCCGGTATTCAGTGCGCTTAAGCCGGAGCATGTCTCACCCGCTATTGAACAGATCATTGCGGAAAATCAGGCTGCTATCAAAGTTCTGAAAAAATCTCGATCCAGAAATTTTCGCGATATGGTTAACCAGTTGGACCAGCTTGATGATCGGTTAAGTCAGGCCTGGTCTCCTGTCAGTCATATGAATTCGGTGGTAAACAATGATTCATTGAGACAAGCCTACAATCATTGTTTGTCTTTACTTAGTGAATATTCCACAGCTTTGGGACAGGATCAGCAGTTGTTTTCCATCTACCAGGGGCTTGACCAGAGTGAAGAATTCGAACTGCTGAATTTAGCTGAGCGCAAGGCCGTAAAAAATGCGTTGCGGGATTTTCGATTGTCCGGTGTGGATTTGGAAGGGGACTTAAAAGAGCAGTTTGCTGATATTAAAAAGAAGCTGTCGGAAATCACCAGTCGTTATTCTGAACATGTTATGGATGCGACCGATAGCTGGCGCAAAGTAGTAGAGCAGGTGGATGAATTACGCGGCATGCCAGAAAATGCGATTGCTTTAACAAAGCAAAGTGCAGACAGAGAAAATGAGCAAGGGTATCTGCTGACACTCGACTTTCCCTGCTATTTGCCGGTTATGACGCATAGTGAAAATCGAGAACTTCGTAAAGAGATGTATATCGCCTTTACCACAAGAGCCTCAGATCAGGGGCCAGCGTTGGGTGACTTCAACAATAGTCAGCTGATGCAGGAGATTTTAGTTCAGCGAAAAGCATTAGCAGAAATTCTTGGATTTCAGAATTTTGCGGAACTCAGTTTAGCAACAAAGATGGCCGAGACGCCGCAACAGGTATTGGAATTTTTGCTTGAACTGGCCGCTAAGTCTAAACCTGTTGCTGATCAGGAATTCGCTGAGCTAAAGGAATTTGCCAGGCAGCATTTGGGATTAAACGAGCTCGAGCCATGGGATGTGGCCTTTTGCTCAGAAAAATTGAAGCTGGAAAAATTTGATTTATCCGAAGAACAGCTGAGGCCCTATTTCCCTGCACCGGTTGTTATCAGGGGTATGTTTGAGATTGTCAGAAAACTGTTTGACATTGATGTCAGGGAATCAAAGGAGGTAGACACATGGCACGCTGATGTAACTACCTATGATATCTATCGCGATAATGTATTAATTGCCCGTTTCTATCTGGATCTGTATGCCCGACCTAGGAAAAGAGGTGGTGCATGGATGGCAGAATGTCGAACGCGTCGTACCCGCCAGGATGGTCATTTGCAGCTCCCTGTGGCTTACCTGACCTGTAATTTCCCGAGCCCTCTGGGAGACGCAGCTTCTTTGCTGGGTCATTCAGATGTGGTGACCTTGTTCCATGA
>JAPKEK010000395.1 GCA_028822125.1 Pseudomonadales bacterium
GTACGAGGATCGCCTATGAAAACATTCAAATCCGCACCCCCCAGTTTACGGGAAGTCTGGCTAGCATCTGCTATTCATAGGGATCGTGACTATCTGGTCTATGAGGACCAACGATGGTCCTATACTGAGGTTCACAGGATGGTAGGTTCCATTGCTGCATGGATGGCCAATGAGAACCTGGTTCAGGGCGACAGGGTTGCCATAGCCTTACGTAACTATCCAGAGTGGATGGTCTGTTATTGGGCTGCAGTCGCTTCTGGGCTCACTGTTGTTGGCATGAACGCCTGGTGGATCGAGAACGAATTAGATTATGCGATGCATGATGCTACGCCGAAGATCCTGTTCTGTGATGAACAGAGGCTAAACAGATTCAATGCTATTCGCGAAAATCATGCCCAGGTCAAGGTGGTTGGTATTCGCCTGACAGAACCTGCAGACCAAGTATTTAACTTTACTGAAATCGCACTATTCCCTGGCGAACTGCCCGATACGGTCATCCAGCCCGATGAAGATGCGTGCATTTTTTACACCTCTGGAACAACCGGCAGACCCAAGGGTGCCCAGCAAACCCATCGCGGCTGCGTACACAACATTATGAATATGGGGTTCTGGGGCCAGTGCCTCTCCCAGACCATGTCTAAGTTACATGGCACAGCGAGGTTGGATCCGCAGGAAGCGCCACCGATTTCAGCACTGGTCACCACCCCTTTATTTCATGTCACTGCAAACAACTGCTTGGCTCAGGCATCCACTGTTGCGGGGGGAAAGCTGGTCCACATGTACAAATGGGATGCAACGGTTGCCCTACAGCTCATCGAAAAGGAGAGAATTAGCAATCTTACCGGCGTACCCGTTATGAGTCGTGAGCTGATCAGTCATCCCGACTTCAATCAATACGATACTTCCAGCCTGATTTCAGTGGGCGGAGGCGGTGCACAATTGCAACCTGACCTGGTATCTAAAATAGATAAAGCGATTAGTACTGCAAGACCAGGCACAGGCTATGGGATGACCGAGACTTGTGGGATTATCACCTCCATCGGTGGCGACTTCTTTATTGAAAACCCAGAAAGTTGTGGCAGGGCAATGCCCTCATTTGAAGTAAAGACCGTCGATAGTGAGGGAAGCACAACTATACCCGGTGAGCCAGGTGAGCTCTGGGTAAGGGGTGCGGCAGTAATAAAAGGTTATCTTAATCAGTCAGCAGCGACATCAGACAGTATCACCGATGGCTGGTTACATACCGGTGACGTTGCCAGAATTGATGAAAATGATTTCATTTATATCGTTGACCGGGTCAAGGACATGGTGCTCAGAGGCGGGGAGAACATCTATTGTTCAGAGGTAGAAACCGTTTTATTCCAGATGGATCAAATTGCCGAATGCAGCGTCTTCGGAATCGCCGATGATCGACTTGGTGAAGAAGTCGGCGTTGCCATATACTGCCGAGCGCAGCTGCCAACAACTGCTGAACAGATTCGCGCTTTCTGCAGCACCAGGATGGCTAAACATAAAATTCCACGGTACATCTGGATGCTTGATGAACCGCTGCCCCGGAATGCCAGCGGTAAATTCCTGAAGCGGGAACTGCAGGGCAAATTGCCGATCGACCAGGCACAATAGGTTCAGTCTCTATGCTTAACCGGATTTTCTTCGCTGTCTACCGGAACCCTTTTTAGGTAGATCGGGCAAACCTGAATGCTGGGTGCGAAACGACCGCTTTGGCTTATGTAAGGTCGAATACTGCGTTCGCGGTACCAGATGCGCTCGGCTGTTGCCAATCAGATCAGTGCGCCCCATGTGCCGCAGCGTGCGACGCAGTAACGGCCAGTTCAGTGGATCATGATATCGCAGAAAAGCCTTATGCAATCGTCGATTCACGGCGCCTTTGACCACCTCAACTTCACCTCTTTCGCGAGATACCCGCTGTAGTGGATTGCGCGCTGAATAATACATGGCGGTAGCGGTAGACATCGGTGAAGGGTAAAAACTCTGAACCTGGTCCGCCTTGAAGCCTTTTTCTTTAAGCCATAATGCCAGGTTCAGCATATCCTCAGTGCTGGTCCCAGGATGCCCGGCGATAAAATAGGGAATAAGATACTGCTCCTTGCCTGCCTCCTTGGAAAACTTATCAAACATTTCCTTGAACTGATCGTAACTACCAATTCCCGGTTTCATCATCTTCGACAAAGGCCCTGTTTCGGTGTGTTCCGGAGCGATTTTCAAATAGCCGCCAACATGCTCCTTAACTAGCTCCTCCACATAGGCCGGGGTTTCTACGGCGAGATCATAGCGAACTCCCGAAGCGATCAGCACTTTTTTAATGCCAGGTAGCTTGCGGGCTTTCCGATACAAATTAATCAATGGCGTCTGATCAGTATTGAGGTTCTTGCAGATGCCTGGATAAACACAGGAGAGACGCCGGCATTTTGATTCAGTTTCAGAATCCTTGCAGGCCAGTCGCCACATATTGGCCGTAGGTCCGCCCAGGTCCGAAATTATACCGGTAAAACCCGGTGTTCTATCCCGTATCCTTTCTATTTCACTAAGGATTGATTCTTCGCTACGGCTCTGTATAAGCCTTCCTTCATGTTCGGTAATGGAGCAAAAAGTACACCCACCAAAACAACCGCGCATGATATTGACGGAAAAACGAATCATCTCGTAGGCCGGTATCTTTTTATTGCCATACATGGGGTGGGGTACCCGCTGATACGGAAGATCGAATACCGCGTCTATTTCCTGCGTCGAAAGAGGAATCGGCGGCGGGTTCAGCCAGACCAGTTTATCACCATGACCTTGAACCAGGGTTCGCGCATTGCCTGGGTTGGTTTCCCTGTGCAGGATTCTGGATGCCTTAGCGTACATCACCGGATCTTCAACAACCTGCTCAAAACTGGGAATGACAATACAGGTGTCGCGCTGATTATTATCCAGCGGTTGAGTCATTCGAACCGATTGCACCGAGACATCATCACTCAGTGTGGATTCATCCAGAATTTGTGTGTTTTCAGGAAACTCACGCCTAACAAATGCAGTACCTCTCACATCCCTGATGGTCTCAAGCAATTCTCCTTTTGCTAGACGATGTGTTACCTCCACTAAAGCGCGTTCGGCGTTACCGAAAACCAGAAGGTCAGCCTTCGAATCGAGCAGCACTGAGCGGCGTACTTTTTCACTCCAATAGTCAAAATGGGCAATACGCCTTAAACTTGCCTCGATACTACCGATAACGATCGGTACCTGCTTATAGGCTTCTCGACAACGTTGAGCATAAACAATAACGGCCCTATCCGGCCTGAGCCCTGCCTGATTGTCGGGTGAATAAGCATCTTCCCGGCGTACTTTCTTATCAGACGTATATCGATTGATCATCGAATCCATATTGCCGCCAGCAACACCAAAATAAAGATTCGGCCTCCCCAGGATCTTAAAGGGCTCTGCACTGGACCAGTCAGGCTGAGCAATAATACCCACTCGAAACCCCTGGGCTTCTAGTAAACGGCCGATCACAGCCATTCCAAAACTGGGGTGATCGACATAGGCATCGCCGGTCACGATAATCACATCACAGCTGTCCCAACCCAGCG
>JAPKEK010000396.1 GCA_028822125.1 Pseudomonadales bacterium
GGTAACCGGGGATTCATAGTCTAGCGTTTTTGCGGGGGATAACACTGTGATCATGGGCAGACAAAAGGAAAATAGTTAGGAGACTAGATCATAACCTAACTTTCGGGTGATGGTATAGCTTTGCTTGTAAATTGAATTTTTGAGGCAGGTCGGTTTCGCCGTTTGGCTGTCATGGTATCCAGGGCTGGGTTAATCTGGGTTTTCCGCCGTCTGGTTTAAGAATTTGTGATGGGCTTCAGGTATAGTGAAATGAAATTGCTTGATCTGTGACGGGGATCACAAAGATAGAGCTGGAACTTGGTTAAACTAAGAGTGTGATTCAAATTTGTAGAGTTTTGGGCGTATCCGGCCCCGGTTATAATGGATTGAAGACCGAACATATTATCCAATTACCGCCAGGAGGACATGTTATGAATTTCAGTAAAACGGTATTTTCCTGTCTGCTTGTGTTGCTGGTTTTTTCAGCCGGACAGACAGTATCTGCAGCAGAGGGCAGGCCTCGCGTTGCCGTTAGAATGGGCGTGAATACAGGTCCGATGGTGGTGGGTAACATGGGTTCTACA
The DNA here is from genome assembly GCA_028822125.1 of Pseudomonadales bacterium. Taxonomy (GTDB): domain Bacteria; phylum Pseudomonadota; class Gammaproteobacteria; order Pseudomonadales; family Azotimanducaceae; genus UBA9926. Next base: position 564 of record JAPKEK010000396.1, read on the forward strand.
CAGCGAATTAACTATACTATGATGGGCGATGCGGTAAACTTGGCATCAAGGCTGGAAGGCGCTAACAAAGCATTTGCCTCGGATCTGATGATTTCTGAGGCAACTTATCTGCAGTGTCAGGATGATGTTGATGTCCGGGGTCTGGATTTTATTCGGGTGGTTGGCAAGTCTGAACCCGTTCGTGTATATCAGTTGCTTGATCGCAGAAATACCACTGCCGGGGTTAAAGCAGATTTAGTCGACCAGTATAATCGTGCTCTGAGCGCTTATCGGCAAAGAGATTATGTAAAAGCACTCAATGACTTTGAAGCCTGTTTGTCGCTGGTGGTTGATGATGGCCCTGCATTGACTTATGTGAATCGCTGTAAGCTGCTCATTGCGTCTCCGTCTGAGACAGACTGGGATGGCGTATGGAATTTAAAGGAGAAAGGCTAATATGATGGTGCAGACGAAGATAGAGCAGTTGTTGACGGACGCGCTTAGCCCTGAATTTCTTCAGGTAGACAATGAAAGTGGTCAGCATAATGTTGCTCCAGGATCTGAGAGTCACTTTCGGGTGGTCATTGCAACCGATCAATTTCAGGGGCAGCGACTCATTCAGCGGCATCAACGGGTAAACCGGGTTTTAGCCGATGTATTAAGCCATGATATTCATGCCCTGGCATTACACACCTATACTGATGAGGAATGGCAACTGAAGCAGAATAAATTGCCTGTTTCTCCCGACTGTCTGGGTGGCTCCGCCAAGGTTTAGTGCCTTGCTGGCAATGTTATAACGTGACCCGCAGGCAAAATTTGAAGTTTAACGTGGGCGCTACTGAACTTAACGTGGCGCTGCATCGGTCAGGGCGAAAGAGTCTGGCCCTGATCGTTCATCCTGATTTGAGCATTGAATGTCGGTTTCCGCTCGTCTGCTCCATGAACACGGTCGAGGAATTCATAAACAGCAAGACTCACTGGATGCAGAAAACGCTCAGGAAAATTGAAGCGCGTCCTCAGCAAACCAATAGAACTTTTCAAGAAGCCAGCCTGCAGCCCTTTCTCGGTGTGGAATATGCCTTGAAACTGATGACCGGTGCCAGGGTGAAAGTGCAGTTATCGGATCTAGAATTGACGCTGTCCTGTCGAAAGCCGGATTCGCCCGTTACTGTTTCTAGGATCTTGCGCAACTGGTACCGAGAACAGGCGAAGCGGGTTTTTAAGACACGATTAATTGACTGCCAGAAACTATTTTCCGGCAATCATTCCTGTAGCGGGTTAGTTATCCGGCGGATGAAATCCAGGTGGGGGAGTTGCAGTTCTACTGGCGTGATCACCCTGAATAGCCGGTTGGTTGAATATCCCATGGGTGTCATAGATTACGTCATTGTTCATGAATTATGTCACCTGGTTCATTTCAGTCACAATAAGCAGTTTTATCGACTGCTTGCAGAAAAAATGCCGGACTGGCGCGAACGCCGCGCCGTGCTCAGTGGCTATTGATCCAGGTTTTTAGCAACGGCCAGAGATTATCCAGAATCAACGGCTGGGCAGCAGCGGTAGGGTGAATACCATCGCCCTGAAGCAGCGCCCGCGGCGTTGTCGGACCCTGTAACAGGAAGGGTATGAAAGTAATATGTTGTTTTTCTTTTGCCACTTGCGTGTAGAGGTTTTGAAAAGCCTGGGTATAGCGATAACCGTAGTTTGCCGGCAGGATCATACCAATTAATATGACATCTGCGCCGGCTTGCTGGCACTTATCGATGATCTGTGCCAGGTTGTCTTTGATCCGGGAAGTGGGATATCCCCTTAAACCGTCATTACCACCCAGTTCCAGAATGACCAGCTCTGGCTGGTAAGTGTTCAGAGACTGGTTGATCCGAATCAGGCCGCCGTCAGTCGTTTCACCGCTGATACTAGCATTTACAACTTTAAATTGGGTAAACTCCTGCTCCATCCTGTCGGAAAACAGTTGTACCCAACCCACTTGTGGGTTCATGCCGTAAGAAGCGCTAATACTGTCTCCAAAAACCATAATTGACCTTGATGGCTCCGCTGTGACAGGCGAGATAGATAGACATAGTATGAATATAATGCAGATGAAATATTGATACTGATGCATTAGCTTTGATTGATAAGCAGTGAAACAAGAGAAATTGAGATTAAGCATGATTAAGGCTTCAGAAGTACGAAAGACCGTGGTAACGGGTGAAGGTGAATTGACTATCTTGAAAGGGATTAACCTTGAAATCAACTATGGTGAATCCGTTGCAGTTGTGGGTGCGTCAGGATCAGGAAAGACCACTTTGCTGAGCCTGCTTGCTGGTTTGGATACGCCGACATCCGGGCACATTTGCCTTGACTCTGATCGGGTCATAACCGATATGGATGAAGAAGCCAGAGCCCGGGTTCGGGCAGATCTGGTGGGATTTGTTTTTCAGACGTTTCAATTGCTGGGAAGTCTGACTGCCATTGAGAACGTGATGCTGCCGGCTGAACTCCGAGGCGAGGCCGGTGCCGAAAGCAGTGCCAGTGAGCTTCTTGCCCGAGTGGGCCTGTCGAGAAGAGAGAAACATTACCCAAAGCAGCTGTCCGGAGGGGAACAGCAGCGTGTTGCCATTGCCAGGGCATTTGCATCTTCTCCTAAGATCCTTTTTGCCGATGAACCTACTGGAAACCTGGATACCCGCACAGGGGAAATTATTATTGATTTACTGTTTTCATTAAATGCCGAATTTGCGACAACGCTGGTGTTGGTTACCCATGATCAGCGCATTGCTGATCGCTGTAATCGTTCAATTGTGATAGAAGCAGGCCAGATTTCCGGCGCCATGCCCACCGATGAGGAGCAGATGGGTTGTTAAAATTAGCTTTTAATTTACTCCTGCGTGATTGGCGTGCGGGAGAGCTCACGCTTTTACTGGCGTCTTTAATCGTCGCTGTCAGCACCGTTACCACCATAACCTTGTTTGCTGACCGTCTTCAGCGTGCCCTGGTGCTGGAGTCCGCATCGTTTATTGCTGCCGACAGAGTGATTT
>JAPKEK010000397.1 GCA_028822125.1 Pseudomonadales bacterium
CTATCGCTCTAGCAGAATTGATCCCCATGCAGCTCATTTACTCGCAAATTTTCTTAGAGACAAATCGTCACTAAAAAATGTAGTGCCTTTAACGGCTGATATTGAACTTGTCTGCCCAAATCAGGCGGTTAAAAACCAGCCCATCGATGTCGACCAAAACAAACAAGCAGCATAGACCGAGACAGACCTGATCACTGTGCCGGACAAGGCTATAAAGATATTATTACCAGTATGACCCTGCAGTGACCAACCCAAAAATTAACACTTCCAGCATCTGGCAGTTGCATCGCTCGCTTCTACTTTCGGTGTATCTGCCCTCCTCGTTGATGTCATACTGCCAGGGATCTTTGCTTCTGGTCATTCCTCTCTATGCGCTGGAACTCGGAGCCAGCCCTGGTATAACGGCGTTTATTTTTTCCCTGCGAGGCCTTGGTAACATGGTGGCAGATCTCCCTGCCGGCTATATAACAGCAAGATTTGGTAACAAAACCGCTATGCTATTGGGTCTGGCCATGATGAGCACAACAGGTTTAACTGGCATGCACATCAGTACCTCACTGCATCTGGCCCTACTGAGCTTTATTGCCGGCTGCGCCATGGCACTCTGGTTACTCGCCAGACTCACGTTGGTGGGCGATAGCGTAGCCCGTGACCAGCGAGGTAAAGCACTATCGACCATGGGTGGCTTACAGAGAGTGGCTGGTCTGCTGGGTCCTGTCAGTACAGGGTTTATTGCCCTGACCTATGGCTATAGTGCTGTTTTCATGATGATTGCCATTATCTCAAGTATCACACTTGTACTGATCTGGTTCACCATCAGACCCTGTGTTCCAAAGAAACCAGTGACCGACTCAATAAGTCAGGATCATCCCACAAAAGAAGGCCTTGCAGGGCTAAAATCTCTGTTCCACAGACACAGGTCTATTTATATGACCGCTGGCCTGGCCGTGCTGTTACTGGCCGTAGTCCGTTCCGCGCGCCAATTACTGATTCCACTGTGGGCCGTCCATATCGCACTGGATCCCAGCACAATCGGTCTGGTGGTTGGAACTGCAGCATTCATTGATACCTGCATGTTTCCGTTTGCCGGGTTGCTAATGGATCGATTCGGCCGTAAATATGCTGCCGTACCCTGCCTGCTGCTGCTCAGTGCTTCGTTATTACTGATTCCACTCAGCCACAATGCAGCGCAGCTCACTCTCATTGCCATGTTTGCTGGCTTGGGCAACGGGCTTGGTAGCGGTCTCAATATGACATTAGGTACTGATCTAGCCCCGCAGGGTGGAAGGGCCCCTTTTCTTGGTGTCTGGCGGCTGATCAGTGACACTGGGTCATTTTCAGGCCCCGTGTTAATCGGGCTGATTACCACAGCCACCACGCTAACCAGTGCATTTGTAGCATCTGCCCTATTGGGTCTGACCGGTTTGTGTATTATGACCTTGTTCGTGAAGGAAACACTTGAGCAAGGCTCAAAGTAAAATAAACCAAACCTATAGTTTTCTGAGTAGAAATCTATATAACAACCAAGCTCTGAAGAGAAAATGAAACCATTACATTACTATTTTGTAGGGAGTGGCAGCTGGTACCTGGCCTATGGCGTTCAAGGTGTGGTTTTTGCTTGGTTGGTCACTATCATCCTCAATGAAACACCCGATAAAGTGGGTATCGCCCAAATGGCTTATCTGCTACCAGGCACCTTTCTGATACTGATAGGCGGTAGTTTAGCCGATCATTTCGGTGGCCGAAGACTCGCATTGTTAGGTCAATCTTTCGCAGCACTCACCGCTGCTGGGCTCGCTTTGACACTGGCGCTCACCGAGCTGACTTATACCGTCTTTCTCCTTTTTGCCGTTGCCATGGGATGTGCCCAGGCGATCGTTACACCGGCACGGGATGGCCTACTGACCTTGGTCGCAGATGGTAAAATCCAGCGTAGGGTGATCCAGGCCAGTATGATACAGTTTGGTATCCAGACGATTGGGTTTCTGATTTCATCGCTTGCCGACACGGTCGGTGCCATGCTTATGCTTTCCTTCCAAAGTTTAGTTCTGAGTATTGGTGCTCTTGCTTATTATTTTCTAGACGTTCCTCAACAGACACCGCCCAGAACCCGACCCCATTTAATATCCCATCTGCTTGAGTCCCTTGTCGATGGCTATAAAAGTGTGCGGGCGTCTCCTCCCATGCGGACTGTCGTGCTGCAAAATTGCGCGATGGGTATACTGTTTATGGGCTCGTTTATAGTCACCTTGCCACTCCTGATCCGTGAAGTTTATAACGGCTCATCCATGGAATTATCCTGGATCAACACAGTAAACTCCTTAGGGCTTCTAGTGACAATCACATTACTGCTGAGATTGGGAGACATCAGGTTACAAGGTCGAGCACTCATACTTTCCCAGGGTATAGGCGCCCTGGTCCTTGCCAGCGCGTCATTGAACTTCGGTTTCTCGATATTGGTCGCCAGCCTATTCTGCTGGGGGCTCTGTGGAGGCCTCGCCATGACTATGTCCAGAACCATCATGCAGGAACAGTCGCCTGAAGATCAACGTGGCAGAATGATGGCTTTCTACGGCTTTTCATTTATGGGCTCAGGCCCTATAGGTGCCCTTTTCTGTGGTTACCTGGTTTCCTGGTTTGGTGCTTCAGCAGCGCTGGCTATCGCAGCCTTACTGATGTTTACCGTAGTCCTATTGGTTTATTGGAAGTCTTCCCTTTGGGATCTACATCGTTAGCGTACGTCCGGACAACGCGCTTAATAGCGCTGTCATAGCCACGCCATTAATCATTGATCGACTGTTTTACTCACCTAGCATGAATTCATGAATACTGCAGCTGCCGGAAATCTTCGGCCAGATAGGCCAACATATCGGCCAAAGGTGTCAACTCGATATTCAGATAATGCAAGGCATCGCTGTTATCAATGACATCATCCTGATCAAGCAATTCCAGCATAGTTCTGGTTACAGGCGGAGAAGACATCAAGTGCTGTAGCAAGCCAGCAACTAACAACCCTAGGAACAGTGGCAACGTCTGAATGATCGGCTTTACTTCCAGGAATGATCCAGCCAGCCTTATCAGTTGATGCCGTGGCAAACACTCAGGCCCGCCCAAATCCAGCACTCTGGATTGAATGGGCTGATTTAACAAACGGTCGAGTGCCGTAATCACATCCCCGGCATAAATAGGCTGCTCCAAACTGCCGGCTCTGAAACTGAAATGGATGACTGATGCGGCTTTCTTCAACAATGCCTGACTGGCTGCATCTCTTTCTCCCAGCACCATCGGTAACCTTATCAGGGTTGCAGGCACGCTGGAGTGCAAAAATATCTGGTCCGCTTCACTTCGGGAGCGTAAACAACTGTTTCTGCTGTCTGAATCCGCACCAGCGATACTCAACGAAATCATGCCTTTCATTGTCGCCGCTTCAGCTGCGCGGACAATGGCCTGCGCAGTCATTTCATGGGCCTGATAATAGCTATTGTCTGCCGACGCGCGAATGATACCAATAAAATTAACGGCCAATTCGCACTCAGACGCCACTTCGACAAGCGCATCATGGTCGTCAAGGTCCATT
>JAPKEK010000398.1 GCA_028822125.1 Pseudomonadales bacterium
ATGAAAGTTTACTGATCGTCACTGACGAGGGCCTGCAGCAATCATGGGCAAGGCACCACAGAAATCATTTAGCCTTGCGTGCAGGTCTGGAAGCCCTGGGCTTGGCATTGATCGTGCCAGAAAATGAAAGATTGCCGCAGATGAATGCTGTCAGTATTCCGGCTGGAGTTGATGAAGCGCTTGTACGACAACAGCTACTGCAGCAATTTAATTTGGAGATCGGAGCAGGGTTAGGGGCTTTAGCGGGCAAGATCTGGCGAATTGGCCTGATGGGTTATGCCAGTCGAGCTGAAAATGTCCTTGTTTGCGTGAGTGCGCTTGAAGCTGTACTTTCCCAGTATCAAGCGAGCATTCATCGAGGTGTAGCCGTTGACGCAGTGCAGGCAGTTTATGCTGCTGGTGAGGATTGAACGATGTTAAAGTGTTGGCTCGATGTGGTATTTTCAAACAGGATCTTTTTTAGGAATTGGCCGGTAAAGGAATGGCTTAATCCTGAAACGGTTTCCGGGGTGCCTTCGGCGATTATATGACCACCACCCGCGCCCCCTTCGGGTCCTAGATCGATTATCCAGTCCGCAGTCTTAATCACATCGAGGTTGTGTTCTATTATGACGACAGTGTTACCTCTATCTCTAAGTTGATGGATCACGCTGAGTAGCTGATCTATATCATGGAAATGTAATCCCGTGGTGGGCTCATCCAGGATGTACAGTGTCTTGCCGGTATCCCGCTTGGCAAGTTCTCTGGCAAGTTTGACTCGTTGTGCCTCTCCTCCGGACAATGTTGTGGCACTTTGTCCCAGTTTGATATAGCTCAGCCCCACTTCTACCAGGGTTTGCAGCCTTCTTTGTATGACAGGCACAGCCTTAAGAAAACTCAGTGCCTGCTCTACCGTCATATTCAGGATCTCATCTATAGAGCGCCCTTTGTAACGGATTTCCAGGGTCTCTCGGTTGTAGCGCTTGCCCTTGCATTCATCACAAAGGACATAAATGTCGGGTAGAAAATGCATTTCGACTTTAATCAGGCCATCACCCTGGCATGCTTCGCAGCGGCCACCTTTTACATTGAAGCTGAATCGACCTGCTTTATAACCTCTGCTTCTTGCCTCTTGCGTTGCAGCAAAAAGATCTCGTATCGACGTAAAGATATTAGTATAGGTAGCAGGGTTCGATCTGGGTGTGCGTCCGATGGGGCTTTGGTCGATGGCCACAACCTTATCAAGTAACTCCAGGCCTGTTATTTGCTCATACGGGCTCGGCTCGAGAGTGCTGGCACCATTGAGAAATGTAGCCGCCAGCGGGTACAGCGTTTGATTGATAAGCGTTGATTTGCCGGAACCGGAAACGCCCGTAATACACGTTAATAAACCCAGGGGTAAGTGTAGGTCGACGGTTGCCAGGTTATTCCCTGAACACCGGCTCAGGTGTAGAAACTGGTTGGTGCTCGGTGAGACTCGGCACTGAGGTGTGGCAATGACCCTTTTTCTGGCTAGGAACTGTCCGGTGATAGACGCCTCAACCGAGATGATATCTTCTAGTGCGCCACTGGCGACCACCTGACCGCCATGGACACCGGCTCCAGGGCCCATATCGATAAGATAATCAGCTTCTTTAATGGCTGACTCATCGTGTTCAACTATCAGCACACTGTTACCCATATCTCTCAGCCGGGTCAGGGTGTTAAGTAGTCGTTGATTGTCTCGCTGGTGCAGGCCTATTGAGGGTTCATCGAGGATGTACATGACGCCGACCAGCCCAGCGCCTATCTGGCTTGCCAATCGGATGCGCTGTGCTTCACCGCCTGAGAGGGTGTCTGCACTCCGTGCCAGGGTCAGATAATTCAAGCCTACGTCGACAAGAAACCCGAGCCGAGCCCTGATCTCCTTCAATATTTTTTGGGAAATCTCGCCTTTCTGTCCAGTTAGGTTCAGATCACTGAAACAATCCAGGGCATCCTGAATGCTCAAGCCGGAAATATCTGAATAGCTCATGTCGTTAATCAGAACGGACCTGGCTGTTCTGTTCAAGCGTTGGCCGTGACAGGCACCACAGGGTTTGAGGGTGAGCATACGAGCCAGGTTGTCTCTCACGTTAGATGATTCAGTCTCTCTGAAGCGTCGTTCCAGGTTGTTAATAATGCCTTCAAAAGGGTGGTTACTGATAATGGACAGGCCCTTTTCATTGGTGTACTGAAACGGGATATTGTTTTCACCACTGCCATAAAAAATGATGTCCTTGTTTTCTTCGCTGATTGTTTTAAAAGCCGTTGCCAGATCAAACCCACAATGATCGCTTAAGTTTTCCAGAAGCTGGTAATAATAGATGTGGCGGCGGTCCCAGCCTGATATGGCGCCTTCTGAAATAGAAAGATCTGGGTCTCTAATGAGCGTACTGGGATCGAATACCTGTTTGATTCCCAGGCCTTCACAGTCTCGACAGGCGCCAATGGGATTATTGAATGAAAATAAGCGAGGTTCGAGTTCTGCAACACTGTGCCCGCATTGTGGGCAGGCATAGTTAGCCGAAAATTGGATTTCCTGCCGGCCCGGTTCGTCAATAAATGAAAGATAGGCCGTTCCCCCAGCAACTCTAAGGGCAGTTTCAAACGAATCTGCGAGACGAATATTGATGTCTTGCCTAATACGGAATCGATCGACTACTACCTCGATGCGATGTTTTTTGTTCTTGTCGAGGTCGGGGAGGTCATCCAGGTCCGTTACCACACCGTCTAATCTGATGCGCACGAAACCCTGACTGGCCAGTGAGCTGAGGATATGATGATGTTCACCCTTCTTATCTTTAATGACAGGGGCCAGGATCATGAGCCTGCTGTCGGTTTTAAGGGTTAGGGCGTGATCCACCATCTGTGAAATCGTTTGAGCCTGTAAAGGTTGATGGTGGTCCGGGCAATAGGGAGTACCGGCGCGAGCAAACAGCAGCCTGAGGTAATCAGCTATCTCTGTGATCGTGCCAACGGTTGATCTGGGGTTATGGTTTGTTGACTTTTGTTCAATAGAAATCGCTGGGGATAAGCCCTCGATGTGATCAACATCAGGTTTTTCCATTAGAGACAGGAATTGCCTTGCGTAGGCTGAAAGGGATTCAACGTAACGTCTTTGGCCCTCAGCATAAAGTGTATCAAACGCCAGAGATGATTTTCCCGAGCCCGATAGCCCGGTGATGACCACCAGTTTGTTTCGGGGTATCTCGAGATCTATGTTTTTCAGGTTGTGGGTTCTGGCACCTTTAACTGAAATTGTCTTTGTCAGCATAATATTAGTTTTGGCTATCCATTAGACTTTAATGGCGGTTAAATTTTCTAAATGAGACCTTAAACCTTTCTTTGAGTGTAAGCGAGTTCTGCATTTGTTATCATCCCATGGACATCAGAATAAAGCAGCTGGCTCGGATATTCAGGAAATATCTTGGTTCAGATTAAGCCGAAGCAGCCCCTAAACACCGAGTCAGCCCATGACCGATAAGCCCGACGATACTAAGCTTTTCTATATGAATTGGCAAAGGGAAATTACAGTAGGGCAGGTCCGATGAATCAACTTGAGTTGAGGGCTGCTTT
>JAPKEK010000399.1 GCA_028822125.1 Pseudomonadales bacterium
TCTGATTCTTGTCAGGACTATTCACATCCAGACCAATTTCTTTCACAAAGGTCGCTGTAACAATGAAGAAAATCAACATGATAAACACAACGTCCAGCATCGGTGTCAAATCGATCTCTTCAGTGTCTTCTCCAATCGCTGCTTTACGCCTTCGCACGATTCACTCCTTTTGTAATAGTAGATTTACAATAATAGATCCGCTAAATGGTCAGTTTCAACGAGTCTTTGAAAATCTGTTTTAGAACCAAATTACTAATCAATTGCAGCCCAATTCCGGTAAAATAGCAGATGGCATACAGGTATTTCACCGAGCCTGACCATCACTGAACGGAAGCATAGCGTTAAACTATGTTCAGCACAATTCAAATATAAAAAAGGCCCACCCTGGAAGCGCTTTATCTTCACTCGAGCTGGGCGCAGCCCCATGCTGAATGAAGGGCTTAAATTTTACCCAGCTTTTGATGATCTGCATTAATCACTTTGCTTACTGTTGTGTAGTGCAAACCCAGAAAACTACCAATTTCTATCAGCGTATAATCGTACTGCAGGTGCGCCTGTTTGATTAAAACGTTCCTCTCGGCTTTACTCCGATTGGCAACGTGCCGAAACAGCACCCGTAGAGACTTCCTGCGGGTCTGCCTCTTGGGAGCTTGTTTAGCTTTACGGCTATTTTTCATCAGGGTTTGCAATCGATCTACAAATTGCTCACTACCCAATAACACCTGATTTGATCGACCAGCTAACGGTGAGTCAGCCTGCTGTCCATCGGCTACAAATTTCTTCCATCCCGCTTCAGCCTTTTCCAAGTCAGCGGAAAAGGATTGCAGAACGGTATCTCGATGTAAAAAATCTGGAGAAGCAACCTCTCCTATCATCGCTAGATAGCTGCTGAATCTATACTTTGCCAGGCTTGCCTGTCCAGAAATTCGCAAGGGATTTAACAGAACATGCCGACAGATTGCCAGAAGATACAGATCTTTTTCGAAAACAATACTTTTAAAACGGCCGCGAAATACCGGGCCTTCGGCTAGATGACGACGATTAAAGTGCTGAGTATAAACCCCATTGAGCTGCCGCATACCCCTGGATAGATTCGAGTGGGGTACCTCAACAACCACATGATAATGACTTTCAAGCAGCGCGTAACTATGAATCAACCAACCAAATCGTGCCGCCACACTATCCAGAACACTCAGGAAGGCACTATAGTCGGTCCTGCCTTTGAAGGATTTCCTGCCAGTCAGCGCTCTACCCGTTACGTGATAACATGCTCCAGGGAATTCTATGCGTGGTGGCCTTGACATGCTCGATACAATCCTTGATATCACTCATCGCTTGCCCGGATCTAGTTGTGAATAGTTCCAGAACCCCTTCATCTGGCAATCTCAAACGGTCCTAAACGAGTACCAGCCCCTAGCAATTCCACAGCTCGGCATTCGATAATAACGCTGACCTACATTTGCAGCAACCTTTATCATCAGCTATTACATAACTTGACGAAGGATAACTCGTCCTAGTAACTTGGGTTCCTGATCAATAACGAAAGCAGTCAAATTAACCATTTGCAACGACCATTGAGTCAAGCGCAACAAAGGAGAAAACAATGGCAGTCGATAAATTCCCAATTGAACCCGGCCACATCATGATGTTTGCAAGATCTATCGGTGACCCGAATCCAATTTACTATGATGCTGACTATGCAGCGAAAACAGAGGCTGGAGCTGTTCTGGCGCCACCAACCTTTGTTCAGGCGAGCGCGCAATTCGACCCAGACTATTTCCTCCGACCGAAAATTGGTCAAGAATGGTTTGGCTCTGCAAAAGAGGCAACAGGTATTACCAAACGCGAAGGCGAAGGCGGTGGCGGTGGCGGTGGCGGTGGACTACATGCGGAACAACATTACGTCTACCATAGGCAACTACAAGCTGGTGATAGTTTGTCAGCAACCACAAAACCTGGCAAAAGCTGGGAAAAGGAAGGCCGCCGAGGTGGCAAGCTGATGTTCAGTGAGTCTGTTCCAGAATATAGAGACCAAAACGGTGATCTGATCGTCACAGCCACCAGTGTCGGTGTCAGGACAGAACGACCTGCAACTTCCAGTTCTAACTAATCAGGAGAAAATCCAGTGACTTTAAAAGCAAGCGAATTAAGTGTCGGCGATCAATACTCCGAAGAAGTCTGCAATAATCTGTCGCGAACCCAGATTGTACAGTATGCAGGCGCATCGGGTGATTATAACCCTCTGCACTCAGACGAGATGTTCACAACTCAGATAGCAAATTACCCCTCGGTGTTTGCCCACGGTATGCTCTCCATGGGAATGACCGGCGGCATGCTAACCAACTATGTTGGCGATGGTCGCCTGACAGCATTTGGCGTACGCTTTACCTCCCAGGTATTTCCCGGCGCGACGCTGACAGCGACGGCCACTGTAGGGGCCATACGTGAAGAAGACGGTCAGCAGTATGTTGATCTGGAGCTATCGACAAAAGACGATGCCGGTGTTGAAGTAATAAAGGGTAGTGCCTCGGCAAGAATTGACCCATAATCCAGTCGAACCTAGGTCCCGGGATGAAAAATGGCATGTAACGCATCCCGACTCTAGCAGAGAGGGATGCACAACATTTGAAAATCGATTGAGCCTGACACACTCAAACTATATTTTATTCGACCGGCAGGCCGGCAAGCCGGGGCACAGCCTCCAGCAGCATATTCTGGGTAAGAATCTGAGGTAACACCTCAGCGCTTGGACCACCTTTTGGGTAAAGCAGATACAGGGGAACCCCAAGCCTGCCATAATCGGCAAGTGCTCGGGTGATAAGTGGGTCTTCATTGGTCCAATCTGCCTTCAAGTAGGTGACTGAAAATTTCTCGAAAAGCTGCTGGGTAACACGGGTATCAATTGCAAAGCCATCGTTAACCTTGCAGGTAATACACCAGGCGGCCGTGAAATTGACGAACACCATGCCTTTGCCGATAGCAGCATCCAGCTTCTCTGGCGTAAATGTGATAGCTACCGGCCCGTTCGAATTCGGGTTAATACTGTCCGAACTGGTCTCGGCCTGGCGGTCTCCGGGCGCTGAATGAATACTCAGCAAGGCATAAACAGCAAGGCACACGCTACCGACAGATAACAGCCTAGCACCCTGCCGCCATTGCCGGCCTGCTGGGCTGGCAACACTGGCAGGCGGCCATAACCAGACTGCAAATACTAAAGCCAGTAAACCTATTCCGGCTCGACCCAGACCATCAGGGCCGGTCTGCTGTACCAAAACCCATAATAACCAGAGTGCAGCTGCATACATGGGAAATGCCAGTGCTTCCCTGAACTGAACCATCCATGCACCCGGTTTTGGCAATTTCCGCAGCAATGCGGGCACATGACAAAGCGCTAGAACGGGTGCGGCCATACCCAAACCGAGTGAAGCAAATACGGCCAGCGCCAGCCACTGCGTCTGAACGATGGCATAACCCAATGCCACGCCCATAAAAGGTGCCGTACAAGGCGCTGCGACGACGCTTGCCAGCACGCCAGCAGCAAAAGCACCACTCTTACCCTG
>JAPKEK010000400.1 GCA_028822125.1 Pseudomonadales bacterium
AGGTCATAACGGAGCCGGTGGCATGCTAAGCAGAGCTGATACTGACAATGATGGCAACATCAGCCGGGATGAACTCGATTCGATGAAAACGAAAATCAAAGAACAGGCTAAAGCGAACCTGGAGCGCAGAGTAGAAGGTCTGGATAGTATGTTCACCGCGGCAGATGCAGATAACGACAAACTTGTCTCACCCGAAGAACTTCGGATATTGGCTTTCCAGAAAACGGATTCCAATAAAGATGGATTTATCTCCGTCGATGAGATGAGGAAACCCGAGCGCCCGATTATGGACCAGCGTTCACAGCGAGGCGGCAAGCCACATCTTAAACATCGCCCCGATATGGAATCTGAATAACCTGTCGTGCCAGATGATGAAGCAGCATTGATGGTCGCAGTATCCAAAGGAAACCAGGATGCCTTCCAACAGCTACTTCATGTTCATGTCGACTCCATCAATCGATTTGCCCGACGTATGTCAGGAAATTCACACGAAGCAGATGATATTACTCAGGAGACCATGTTGAGGCTTTGGCAACACGCGCATAAGTTCGATCCGCATCGATCAAAACTTACCACCTGGCTGCACAGCATTGCCCGTAACCTTTGTATGGATCATCATAGAAAAAACGCTCGTTTTGTTCCCTTGGAGGAACGTTCTGATGATCTATGCAAAGGCGTAACCAGTGGCGAAACTGAAACTCGTGGTCCGGAAATTAATCTACATACGATTCAGACCGAAAGCCTGGTGCACGGTGCATTACTGGGCCTCCCCGAACGGCAACGAAGTGCCCTGGTGTTAAGTTACTACCAGCAGCTGCCTAACCAGGCTGTCGCTGAGATCCTCACCGTGAGTCTCTCGGCGACAGAATCTTTACTTGCCAGAGCACGCAGGAATTTAAAACAAATACTGGATGATAGTCATGGTACATAACAGGCTGACCGATCTGCTAGCTGCCTACGGCAGCCACATAGAGAACTGGCCCGAACAGGATCAGATGCTCTTTTCAGAGCACAGAGATGATATTCAGATAACTGAAGAATTTATCGAGGCGCAGCGCCTGGATCAACAATTAGACACCTTCGCAGTCAGCAGTAATCCAAATCTAAAAGCCCTTATTACAAGTAAAATGAAACTGCCCCTGGTTGATAAATTTTACCAATGGCTCGTTCCTAATAGCTGGAAACTCGCCTGGCAGCCTGCCATAGCAGCCATGCTTGTTGTTCTACTTGGCTTTAGTATCGGCATTCAGGTGGAGCAGCCCAGTCCACTGGCTAGCAACTGGGAAGACCAACTCTATTGGGCGGGTTTTGCCCCCGAGGATGACTCTTATGAATAGCACCTGGATTAAATCGTTACTGATTCTCAGCCTGGCGGTGAATCTGATTGTGCTGGGGTTCGAAATTGCACAGAGAACGAGGCCCCATCCAAGTCTGTCACGAACAGGCCCGCCGCCACCTTTTCATCCAAGGATGCTGGAGAGTCAAATCAGTAAAGAAACAGGCGAAGCTGTCCGTCGTGCCATGGCAAAACAACATCGCGATGCAGAAGGGCCGCTCGAAGAACTGCATCGCACCCGGCGAGCCTTCTATCAGACGCTCCTTAAATCACCCTTATCCAAGGAACAGATAGCGGACACCAACCAGGCCCTGCTCAAGGCCTCAACTGAATATATGATTATCTCACAAGAAAACATGATCCAAGTCATTCAATCCATTCCAGCAGCACAACGTAAGCTGGTTCTAAGCAGAATAAAAAATAAATTTACGGGCCCACAGAATCGATTTAAGAACCGCCTGAATCGGCAACAGGATTCCCGCAGACCGCATTAGTTACTGCGTAGCTGTTATACTCCTGCCTTTATCCAGGAGCCAGAACAGCGTGGTCAGCAGTGCACTCTCATCACTTTTTCAAAAGTCCTTGGCACTAAAGGAAAGCCAGCGGTTTAAGACAGCTGCAGACGAATGGGTATCACCCTGCGAAATTGCCAGAGACTTAAACTGGGTTTATTGGCGACCCTTGGTACAAACCCAGCCCGTGAGTTTCAGTGGCCTGGCAAATGCCATCAATGCACCCATACACCCTGATATTAGCGCTTTCTACAGTTCTTTCTGGTCGGGCCCCATAGAAACCGTGAGTCAAGAAGGACGTGTAAGCCTGATACAACTCTGGAACGAAAAAGATTTTGAGCGGTTAATCGGAAACCTTGTCGGTCACTATCTCGAACAGAGCCGGGCAGGCCGCCAGTTTACCGTTTTTATTGCCACCACAGAGCCAGGTTCGGAACTGTTCCTGAGTATTGATAATTCTTCCGGACAGGTAATGTTAGAAGAACCCGGCAAAAGTCCTATAAGGAAGATAGAGGAAAACATCACTAACTTTCTCAACCGTCTTGAAGCCATTGACTCAGAGCCAGTCATCTACTAACCAGGGCCTCCAGTATGACCCAATTGACACTAGCACCTATACATGAGATTTCTGGAGAAGTTCGGCTACCCGGCTCAAAAAGCCTGTCCAACCGAGCACTGTTACTGGCAGGCCTTGCCAGAGGTTCTACTCGCCTCACGAATTTACTCAAAAGTGAAGACACTCAGCGAATGGTCGACGCACTTCTGCAACTCGGTGTTCATATAGAGCTGAGCAATGACTGGACCGATTTCACCATTCATGGCAATGCTGGATTGTTTGATGCCCCGCTAGATCAACGTTTTTTCATGGGCAATGCAGGCACTGCAATTCGCCCCCTCACCGCTGTCCTGGCACTCATCAAAGGCCGCTGGGAAATTGACGGCGACACCTATATGCGCAAGAGACCCATCCATCACTTGGTTAACGCCCTGCGGCAGTTGGGAACACCTGTATCCTATCTCGGCAAAGAAGATTGTCCACCGCTACTGATAGAAGGGGGACTGCTGCAAGGTGGCGATGTCAGTGTTTCAGGTGATATATCCAGTCAGTTTCTCACCGCTCTACTGATGAGTCTGCCTCTTGCAAAACAAGACAGTCTAATCATTGTAAACGGGAAACAAGTCTCAAAACCGTATGTCAAACTCACTCTGGACTGCATGTCCCGCTTTGGCGTAGAAGTTAAAACCATCGAACACAGCTATCCGGTAACAGGCAGGCAGGAATATCAATCTCCTGGAGACTATCTGATCGAAGGTGATGCAAGTTCAGCTTCCTACTTTCTGGGAGCAGCCGCAGTGGCGGGCAATATCAAAGTCTACGGTCTTGGCAGAAATTCCATACAAGGCGACCTGGCTTTTGTTGATGTGCTTGAGAAAATGGGCGCGCGCGTTAAAAAACTCGATCAGGCAATTGAAGTTAGCAAAGGTCCACTCACAGCAGTCGATGTCGACCTGAATCATATCCCCGATGCCGCTATGACTGTCGCCATGCTTGCCTTGTTTGCCAAAGGCACGACCTGCATACGGAACATCTATAACTGGAGAGTAAAAGAAACCGATCGTATGACAGCGATGCAGACTGAACTCAGCAAACTAGGTGCTATAGTCAAAACCGGCAGTGATTACATCTGCATTACACCGCCTGAAAAAATAAA
>JAPKEK010000401.1 GCA_028822125.1 Pseudomonadales bacterium
AGTGGATGAGTAGCGCCATTGGCAATGGGGTTGCCCATGCCCCTGATTACCCGTAGTTTGATGCCCTTTGGTATCCTACCGGTTTAAACTGTCAGCAGATCTAAGAAGCTGACAGTGCCTGATTCGATATTGTAATGGGCGCCGCGAATGGTTAATTGTCCTGACTCAGTCATTTCTTCCAGAAGTACAGAACCGTGTCTGAGTTGGTTTACCGAGGCTCGGACATTGCTGCGCATGCATCTGAACGCAAGCTCTGCGTTGACTTGCCCATCTTGAGCATCATAGATATCGATAATGGCAGGAGCGATACGATTTACGATGGATTTCAGATTGTCCGATGCAGGGGTATTGTTATGTTCCAGGGCCGTCATGGTTGCCTCGATGGCGCCACAGTGGGTGTGACCGAGAACGATAACCAGGGGAACTTTGAACTGCTCGGCGGCGAATTCTACGCTACCTATCTGGGAAGGCGCTACAATATTGCCGGCGACTCTAATAACGAATAAATCTCCCGCGCTCTGGTCGAAGATAATTTCAATAGGCACTCGGGAGTCCGAACACCCCAGAATGATTGCTTTAGGGGCTTTCTTAGACCAATCCTCAGTAGCCCGCCAGGCTCTGGCCTGTGTCGACCCCTTAAGGAATCTTTTGTTCCCGGCAATCAGATCCTCAAGTATTTGTTCTGCTGGCTTCACGACTTTGCTCTGCATGGAAACTTAGGGTATTGGCTGTTTGTTGCTGGCGCTTGGCTGCACAGATGGGGTATCACAGGCTAATTCCAGGGTGAGCAGCCAGTTAGCACTGTTGGCTAGCTTAGCATCAATGCAGGCCATAGTTGTAACCTGCCCGGACCAGGCTTATACAATGGACCGGCTGCCGACCCAGTTCTTCAGAGGCGCGTTGCCAAGGTATAGTCTCGTCCCGGAGGATAATAACTGCCATCGTCAACACCAATTTCGGTACTGATCAATTCATTGAGTTTTGCATTGAGTGAAAGAATCAGCGACCTGATGTTCGGGCCAGGATCTTCGGCAAGGTTGTTGCATTCATCAGGATCTTCAACGGTATCATAAAGTTCCAGTTCGTTATGGCCAGACAGCGTTTGCCAGTCCTCGGGAGTATGATGTTCAGCAGGTTTAAAATAGCGAGCAAACTTATAACGGCCGTCACTGATGCCACGAAAGCAGGCGTAGTTATCTAGCGACAATCCGCTTGCCATCCTGGCCTTTTCATCGTCTGTGAACGCGCCCCTGGCCTGCCCAGCAAAGATCGTGGCTATGAGGTCGACATCCCAGGATAGGGTAGCGGTGTAATCGACCAACATGCCCCTGTTATCTCTATCGGTTTTTCCGCCCGACAGGGCGCCTGCCAGAGATACGCCTTTCAGGTCGGGCCAGCGTGATGCATGTTCACTTTCCGGGACACCCGATATTTCCAGTAATGTCGGGATCAGATCCACCGATGAGGCTAATGCATCGATTTCGCCAGCGGAGAAATCCGGATGATCAATGTACAGCGAAACGCCTATGTTCTCTCTGTACATGGAAGGTCCTTTCTGGCGCATACCATGGGCGCCTGCCATTTCGCCATGATCGGACGTAAACACCACAATGGTCTGATCTGCTTGACCGGATTGCTGTAATGCGTTGAGCACGCAGCCGATGTGCTCATCCACATCGCGAATACAGTTGTAATAGTAGTTGCGATGATTGTGCCAGGCGGCTTCATTGTCGTGGGGAAGCGGGCCATACATTACGTTAGCCAATTGCTGATCGCCACGATGGGCCGATGGTTTTTTACTCAAGTCATCATGGAAACTATTGGGAAGCGATAAGTCCAGCTGGGTATTGTAAATTGACGCGTTGGGTGCTGGTTTCAACGGCGCAACACGCAGTGGGTCCACACGCTGCTGGGCCATAGATCCGGTTGCATCGAAAAACATAATGTCATGTGGGTTTATAAAATTAACGGCCATTAACCAGGGCTTATTGTCTGGCTGCTTACCCTCGAGCCGCAGCAGCCAGTTGGCGGCATCCGCGGCGATCGAGCTATCATGTTTAAACCCATCCCAGACGATGCCATGGTGATCTCCGTCATGGGTGTATTCAGAGAAACCCCAGGGTTCCAGTGCATTAATCGTGGTTGGAAATCGCTGTGCGTGGAAGTTATTTTCCATTTCTGATAAGTGCCATTTGCCCTTGTACACCGTGTAATAACCCAGTTCCCGGAACATCGAACCAAGGGTCGGCATGTTTTCTGGGAGGTGAACGTGCGGTGGCACATTAGGATTAGAGAACATCCCTGTTTTCTGGGTGTGCTGGCCGGTGTAGATGACGGATCGAGAAGGCCCACAGGGTGTGGTGTTCACCTGGAACTTTCGGAACGCCACTGACCTTGCCTGAAGACGCTGTCTGTTTGGCAGATTCAGGTTCGAAGGCAGGTCAACGAATGACTGCTCCTGGTCAGGGGTAATGAACAGTATATTGTAGGGCTGCATAACGCCTACTATCGCTCGGGATAGCCGACTGTGCAAGTATTGATAATCACATCTGGCATTAATTTTTTCGAAATATCAGGCAGCGATTATTGGCTGGCATGGGGATATCTTTTTCTGCAATCAAGCCATGCTCGCGGGTAAGTTCAAGGACTGCAGAGAGCTCCCATAATCCCGCGTCACGATGAATATCTGTCTTCAGCCAGGTATCCAGACGCGCATTGCCTTCACTGGTATATCCTTGTTGGTTGAATGGTCCATAAAGTGTGAGCGAACCGCATGAAACCAGCATTTCAGAAATTCCCTTAAAATAACCGGTGCCCTGGGCTTTGGGCATGTAATGCAGCACATTTGCACTATAGACATAATCCGCATCAAGAATAGGCCAATGACGCTGGGTGACATCTAGGCGGAGCGCAGCGGGAAGGTTTGATAAATTAGCTTCTTCAATCCAGCTGTTTGCACCTTTAAGCCAGCTGGCCTGATCTGTTGCCTGCCAGTATAGGTGCGGTAGATGCCGGGCAAAATGGACCGCGTGCTGGCCGGTACCGCAGCCGATTTCCACCACGTTGCCTGGCGTTTTCATGTGGTCTTTAAGGACCTCAAGGATGGGTCCTTGATTGCGCACGCATGCTTGGCTGATCGGTTTTTCTAATGCCATACTAGAATCTCTGTAATATCGGCCTAAGAAGCGACAATTATATTTCCTTTCGCCTGCTTCATGGTTATTGTAAAGCAAGGATAATCGTGATCATCGATACTTTTTCCGGTCCTGCCCGCAGCTCAGATGATGCTGAGTAAGCTATTTTGAAGGTGACCAAAAGCCTGGTACTGGGTTGATGGCGAGTCCGTGCCTCGGCGGTTGTACCTGGACACACAGGGCAGTTCATAGTGTCATTAATAGTGCCGGGTTTAACTGTACTCCCAAGATTAGGAACCTTAGCTTATGACTCTTAAACAGACAATCTGTATCGCTGGGGCAAGTGGTCTGGTTGGCGCCAACTTGACCAGAACAGCACTCGAGCGAGGCTATCGAGTTAACGGCACATTGCGGGAT
>JAPKEK010000402.1 GCA_028822125.1 Pseudomonadales bacterium
CGCGAATTTCATCGGGTACCGCAGTGACGATGACCTCGCTGATCAGTGGATCATCCAACAGATGACCTTCGACTGCCAGAGCCGAAATATTTTCCCCCGAACGGCGAATCACATTCTTGAGTCGATCGACAAAGTGCAGCTGGTCATCTAGGCCCTGGCGAACGATATCGCCGGTATTGAGCCAGCCACCAGTCCATGCCTGTTGGGTCGCCTCAGGATCCTTGAGATAGCCTGAAAAGAATCCCTTCTTGGGGTTTTCGCCGTGGGCCCTGACTTGTAATTCGCCATTACTGCCTTTGTTGACAGGTAATCTGTGTTCGTCGACGATTTGATACTGCACGGCGGCAGGCGCCAAGCCGAAGCATGCACTGCCTATATTCCGGGGTTCTTGGTTTGCTGTAATACAGCCGCCACTACCACACTCGGTCATGGCCCAGGATTCGATTAAAGGGAAACCAAAGCGTTGCTCAAAGTGGGCGTGGTGGTCGGGGTTTACGCCCGCACCAAAACCAAAGCGGATTTGCTTGCTGAAGTCGTCACCGCGATCAGCAGGCAGTTCCAGCAACATTGCCGGCAGCACACCCAGGTAATGCAGAATGGTCGCCTTTGATTCGCGCACAGTCTGCCACCAGGTACGGGGGTGAAAGCGGTCGAGCTGGATAATACAGCCTCCGTTCATAATCATCCCTGTGGTAGAGACAGCCATGGCATTCATATGTTCCAGAGGCAAGGGGGTGAGCAGTCGTTCTTCGCCCCAACCGATTTGAGCCAGGCCCTGCAGATTATGGTACCAGTGACCAAAACGGGTGAAGTACTCATTGCTGAGAATACAACCTTTGGGCTTACCGGTGCTACCGGATGTGTATAGCAGGGCACATTCGAGTAAACCGGTTGGTTCCAGCGTGTCCGGTTGTATTTTGTCTGCAGGCGCCTCAGGCAGGCACCGAAATTGGTCGAGACTGACAATAGCCACCGGCTGGGGCATTAGCCGGCGGGCGTTTTCCAGTAATTTTACTGCCTCGGGTATTGCCACCACGAGTGTGGGCTCACCGTGCTCCAGGAAATAGGCGATTTCCTCAGCCTGAGACGCTGTGCTGATAGGTAGGACACTGCATCCCAGGGCGTTCAGTGCTAGCCAGTGGAAGAAAAAATCTGGGCGATTCTCAAGCACCAGGGCGATGCGCATGGGCGCACCGTAACCTTTGCTCTGATATTGCACGGTCAGGCCAGCGACGGTCTCCATTGCCTGAGCATAACTTAGGTTTATGGCAGCATCGGCGTAGTTTTTGGCAGCGATGTAAGGAATATGTAAGAAGGGCTTATCCGCTGCGCGCTGTGCTGTTCTGATAAACTCCTGATAAACGCTACTCATATTTTCATCGCCTATTAAATGGCAGCGGTAACCTCAATTTCGACCCTAGCTTGCTCTTCCACCAGGGCAACAACTTCAAGAACACTCATAGTCGGGTAGTTTTTCCCCATGATTTCTCGATAGACTTTACCAATCTCGGCTTGATTTTCCAGGTATGCCGACCTGTCGGTTATGTACCAGGTCATTCTGACCATGTGCTCCGGGCCTGCGCCTGCTTCCTTTAGTATTGCTTTTACATTGAGCAATGCCTGGCTCGTCTGAGCGACAAAATCGGTGCTTTCAAACTCCAGCTGGGCGTTCCAGCCAATTTGGCCACCAATATAAATAGTGTTCCTAGCTGAGGTTATTATACCATTGGCATATCCCTTGGGCCTGGGCCAGCCCTCTGGTGAAAGCATTGTTTTCATGGGCTTCCTGTTGTTGTGTTATGTTTGACTGGTGGATAGTAACCAGGATAGTATATTTTAAACCTAAAATATATTCCAGCGATGATAAATTGACGCAACAGATCGCTAGATGACGCAGTTGAATAATAGAATCAATGAGATGAGGCATGGGCAGCAAGACGCTTGAAAAACTGGTAAGTGACCTGGTAACAGGTCGCATTCGTATCGTTGATCTTACAGTAACCCTGGAGCCTAGTACGCCTGTTCTGCCTTTGCCGACAGAATTTGGCTGGGGTGTTTCCTGGCCGTTCAGTCTGGAGACGATTTCCCGTTACGATGAAAAGGGGCCTGCCTGGTATTGGAATAACCTTAAATGCGGTGAGCACACGGGTACACATTTTGATGCGCCCATTCATTGGGTGACCGGTAAGGATTTCGAAAATAACGCCACCGACACATTGCCAGTTGATCGATTTGTGGTGCCGGCGGTGGTGATTGATGCTGTCGCTGAAGCTGAGGCTGATCCGGACTTTCTGATGAGTATTGAATTTATCAGGAAATGGGAATCCGAACATGGTGAAATCGCAGAAGGGTCCTGGGTCCTTTACCGTACTGACTGGTCAGATAAACTCAGCGGCGAAGACTATCTTAATATGGCCCCAGATGGCAGTCACACACCTGGCTGGGACCCGTCCACAATCACCTTTCTTGCCGAAGAGCGCGGTGTGGTGGGTGTTGGAGTGGAAACAGTGGGTACCGACGCAGGTCAGGCTTCTGCGCTGGAACCGA
The DNA here is from genome assembly GCA_028822125.1 of Pseudomonadales bacterium. Taxonomy (GTDB): domain Bacteria; phylum Pseudomonadota; class Gammaproteobacteria; order Pseudomonadales; family Azotimanducaceae; genus UBA9926. Next base: position 2,548 of record JAPKEK010000402.1, read on the forward strand.
ATTTCCCCTGTCACAATATGATGCACGGTGCTAATAAATGTGGATTGGCCAGTCTATGTAATCTGGATCAGTTACCACCTACTGGGACGGTATTGATTGCTGCCCCACTGAAAATAAAAGATGGATCGGGTAGCCCGGCGAGGGTGCTGGCGCTCGTACCGCAGGATTAGACAGCCATGGCAGAACGGTCTTTTCAACATGAGGTAGGTAAACTCAGGGCTAGCAAAGGCGAGGTCTTTAAGGGCGAGGGCATTCTTGCGGTTACCAAGGCGCTGCTCGAGTCGGGCGTCTCCTATGTTGGTGGCTATCAGGGTTCACCGATATCTCATCTCATGGATGTCCTGGCTGATGCCAGGGACATTCTCGACGATCTCGGTGTTCATTTTGAAGCTTGCGGTAGCGAGGCCACTGCCGCAGCCATGCTCAGCGCTTCAATTAATTACCCGTTGCGCGGTGCGGTGACCTGGAAGTCTACGGTAGGCACCAATGTTGCCTCCGATGCTTTATCAAACCTGGCTTCATCCGGGGTAAACGGCGGTGCCGTAGTCATCGTTGGCGAAGACTACGGTGAAGGCTCAAGCATCATGCAGGAACGTACTTATGCCTTTGCCATGAAGGCCCAGATGTGGCTGCTTGATCCCCGCCCTGATCTGCCCAGTATAGTTTCCCTGGTAAAGCAGAGCTTCGAACTATCAGAGTGCAGTCATACGCCGGTGTTTTTCATGATGCGAATTCGGGGTTGTCACGTGACAGGTGAATTCCTGGCGAATGACAATATAGCGCCTGAGTACAACAGTAACAGTCATCTGATACCTGAGCGAGAACAGGAAAAAATCATCCTGCCTCCAAATGTGTATGATCAGGAGGAAGAAAAGCTCACTAAGCGATTGCCCGCGGCGATAGATTACATCATCCACAACAAGCTGAACGAATTTTTCCCAGGCAGGTATCGTCAGTTGGGTATCATAGTGCAGGGGGGCTTGTATAACCTGATTATCCGGG
>JAPKEK010000403.1 GCA_028822125.1 Pseudomonadales bacterium
GGCAAGAATGCCAAGGGCGGCAAGAATTGGTGAACGTTTCCACCCCCGTCCTCAATGCAACCTCCAGTTGTGGGGTGGACGTCGGCTCGGTCCGAGCCGACGGTCATGCCATCGAAGAGTTGGAACGACGCTCCAGAAAACCTTCGCCAGGATTTCAGCGAGCATCATGTCATCAGAATGTTGCATAGCCAGGGCGCTGAACACAAAGCGACCGGCCCGGTGGGTAAAGGCTGGATCCGAAACGCCTTCGCCATCGACCAGAACGGCGGCCTATATATAGCGTCCCAACAACATATGCATAAGGTTATGTGGACGGGTAAGCAGCTATCTACGAGTCCACAGGACGGCGCATGGACGACCGCCTATCTCAATGGCACTGGTCAGGGTACCGGGGCCACCCCCTCCTTGATGGGATTCGGCAGGGAAGATCAGTTTGTGGTCATCACTGACGGCGAAGAAAAAATGAACGTTGTCCTATTCTGGCGGAACAGCATTCCTGATGACTGGTCAGGGATTAAGCACTCAACTGACCGGCGTATTGCCGGTGTGATCCCTGTGGATATGGGTGAATTGCAACTTCCCTCCATCCAAACGCAGCAGTCTGTTGTTGTCTATGGCTACGGAGCCCTGGTAGTCAACAATAACCCACGAAATATTCCCTGGTATCTGCCAAAGCGAGCTGCTGCCTTATTAATCAGCCTGCTCGGCAGCAATCCCAGGCATCAACCTTATGGTGTTCAACAGTTCAGGTGGGACCCCAATTCGCGGCAGCTGATGAACAGCTGGGTCAATACCACGGTAAGTTCTCCCAGCTCTGTTCCCATCGTCAGCGCCGCCGGCAGCGCTGTCTACCTGATTGGTGCTCGCAATAATCGCTTCACTTTGGAAGCCCTGGACTGGCAAACAGGCAAGGCACTTTTTCACTATGTCATCGGTGGCCAGCGCTACAATGTCATGTTTTCTGCAACGATGCTGGATGAGCAAGGGCGCATTCACTACGGTACGCCGTGGGGCCGGGTTAGAATCTCGGCATCACAGCTATTGCCCTGAAACTGATAAGTTTATCAATCCGGTATTTTCGGCAATACCCTCAACAACCCAATCAGCAAAAATAGAAACAAGCAGGCTTGCTTTTTATTGATAAATCAGGATAGTTGTTAAAGAAATAACCAAACACAGTAGTAATCAAAATACTATCAAGGGGAACTAGTATGAATTACCTTACTCGCCTAAGCGGACTAATCATAGTAGGCTTTTCTGTTCTGAGTGCGATGTCATTTCCAATATGGGCTACAGAAGACGGTAGCAATGTGCTCGAAGAAATAGTCGTGACTGCAAGGAAACAAGAGGAATCTGCACAGGATATCCCGATAGCAATCACTGCATTAACCCAGGAACTTAAGAATTCCTCCATCAGGGACCTCTCTGATCTCAACGGTTATTCCCCCAATATGGTTTTCGGGGTTGATGGTGGTCGTGGCGGAGGCGGGGCGAACGTCACCATTCGAGGGATCAGCCCGACAAGGTCAGATGACAATTCGTTCGACTCTCCTATTGCAGTGGTGATCGATGATATTTTCCTAGGTACATTAGCCGGGCAGGTCATCGAAAATTTCGACCTGGAACGAGTGGAAATCTTGCGTGGGCCACAAGGCACGTTATTTGGCAAGAACACTGTGGGCGGCGTGATTAACGTTATTCGCAGCCGACCAACGGGAGAAAACGGTGCTCGCTTAAAAGTTACCGCTGGTCAAGATGGCCAAAGAGAATTTCGGGCTGTTGTAAATACAGGCCTGTCAGATAACCTGGCTTTGAAGTTGTTTGGTTCCAGCATTCAGTATGATGGGTTTATGAAGAACGTCACCACTGGCAATAACGCGGCAGAAAAAGATTATCACAACATCGGGGCTACTATTCTCTGGGAACCCAACGACCGATTCGATTTAAAATTCACAGCTGAAATATTTAATGATGAGGGCATACTTGACTCTTACCACACAAACTATAATACCGCTCCCGGTGTGATCCCAGCACCACCAGCCGGTTCACCGGAGGGTGATTTCAGCGGCGGATTCACGATCTGTGCTCTCGGTGGTCTGTTGTATGGCGTGGATGCTTGTAGAAACTCCCTGGCCACGCCTTCGGTCTCGACCAATGATAAAGATAATGTTTATTCACTGGAAACTGATGCCTATACCTTGAAGATGACCTATGAATTAAATGAAAACATGACCGTGGTATCAGTCACAGGTTACCGGGATGTAGTCGAGTACAGGAAGTTTGATTTTGATGCATCAGCTGCGCCGTTCATCACCATAGAACGTTTTAACGAATATAGTCAAACAAGCCAGGAGATCAGACTTGACGGCAATTGGGAGAACGTTACCTTGTCAGCTGGACTTTACTATTTCAAGAACGAGTTTGAGCAGGACTGGATTACCGGTGACGGCTTCTGGTCTTTCATCTTTACCACGTTTGCCCCAGGTGCTTCCTCATCAAGCGACCCGTTCTGGTGGGGCCTTTGTGTCCAAGGCGTGATTCTGTCTTGTGACCCAGGACTCGACTCAATTCCGGCTGGAGATAATGTCACCCAGATTCTCTACGAGACTCAAGTAACAACCTCCTATGCAGCTTATGGTCAAATGGACTGGCGTTTTGCTGATCAATGGACCTTGACCGCGGGCGTGCGCTGGACACGAGAAGAAAAAGACTTCAGAGCAGGTCAGGCCTATCTGTCAAATGATGCCCGGGCGCTGATGAGGGTTTTTCCGGGTGGTTACGCGGACCTAGAGAAGAGCTGGACGGAAGTCTCTCCCAAATTGGGCTTGGCTTATGAGCTCAATGAAGATTCCATGATGTACGCCTCTTACGCTGAAGGATTCAAATCGGGTGGGTTTTTCGGGGTGAATCAGAACATTGCTGATTTCGTAAGAGATCAGTACGAACCCGAATATGCCAACTCTCTGGAAATTGGCTATAAAAGTCAGCACATGGATAATCGCGTGCGCTTTAACCTGACCTGGTTCAGGAACGACTTTGAGGATAAGCAGGAACAGTCGGTTCAATTGGATTCATCCACTAACACAGTGGCAACAGTTTTTTCCAATGCTGCCAGTGTCATTTATTCAGGTGTAGAGCTTGAGACGCAGGTCATATTCAATGAATATTTCAGAGCTTTCTTTAATTACGGCTATCTGAGCGCGGAATATGACGAATTCGTAACTGACCTGAATCCCAATGATGATGGCCTTGTAGGCGCACAGCCTGAAGACGCTTCCCACTTAAACCCAAGAAATGCACCTGGTTTTACCTACGGGGCAGGTGGCACATTGGCTTTCCCAGTTGGCAATGGGACAGTTGAGATTTTTGGGAAATTCACCATGATTGATGAGGTTGATGGAAGCTTGTTAAATCTACAACAGGCGAAAATAGCGCAACGAGATGATGTCAGCGCATCGATTGGCTATTATCGCGATAAATGGTCTGTGGTTGGATATGGTAAAAACCTGACTAACGAGCGCTTTGAAGCTTTCTTCCCC
>JAPKEK010000404.1 GCA_028822125.1 Pseudomonadales bacterium
CGATGCCGCTGGTATGCGAGAGCAGCTGACGTATGGTTACCTGTTGACTGACATCATATCGGGCAACACGAAACTCGGGTAAATAAGTGACCACGGTGGCGTCCAGAGATACGAGGCCTTCATCAACTAACTGCATAATCAGGCTGGCGGTCAAAGTCTTGCTGATTGAACCTATCTGGAACACCGAGCCTTCAGTCGTCTTGACCTGGGTATCAAGGTTGACGACCCCCGCGGCGGCAGTCGCTGCAATTCGACCGTTTCTCAATACAGCAAGGCTTGCTCCGGGCACACTAAACTTTTTCGAGTTCACCCTAAGTAATCTATCAAGTTCTGTTAGAATCGTCATCGTTCTTGCTTCCAGTTGCAATTTGAATAAAGCTAACACGCAATCGCTTGGGGTCACAAATGTAGAGACACGATTTATGCAGAGTATGAAGAAAAGGATCTTGATCGCTGGCATCAGCCACGAAACTAATACCTACTGTCAGGGAGAAACAGAAACCAGCGATTTTTATCAGATGCGGGGAGATACGATCTTCAGGGCTGCCGGAACCGAGTCGAGTCTGGGGGGGGCGCTGGCCACCTGTACCGAACTCGATTTCGAGATTGTACCGGTACTCATTGTGAGTGCGCAGCCGTCTGGCACCATAAACTTCGAGACTTATGTCGCCTTTAAGCAGGAAATCCTGGCTGGCATTGATAGCGCTAAACCCATCGATGGCGTATTCCTCGAACTCCATGGGGCCGGTGTTGTGAACGGTATTGAGGATCTGGAAGGTGATTTGGCCCAAGCCGTTAGAGATAAAGTGGGCGAAGCCGTACCCATTACTGCCAGCTTTGACTTACATGGCAATGTGACCCAACGAATGGCAGACGCATTGGATGGTGTGTTTGCCTGTCATCAATATCCACACGTGGATATGCACTTGCGGGCAGAAGAAGCCATTCGCCTAATCAGCAGAATGTTAGCGGAGAACTTTCGCCCAGTTATTCATGTTGAAACAGTGCCCATGCTGATGCCAACCACCACCACTTTTGAGGGTATTGGCCAGCGGATGCTTGAGTTTATCCTGGAAATTGAGCAGACACCGGGTGTGATTGATGTGAGCTGGTTTCATGGCTTTCCCTATACCGATATCAGTCATGTGGGTTCTCACGTAGTCGTGACCACCGAATCAAATCACGAATTGGCCGAAGATGTGGCTCGACGTGCAGCGACTCATCTGTGGCAACAACGAGAGTCCTTTCGCCCCTTAAGCCTATCGGCCGAGGCTGCAGTCAATCAGGCGATGTTGAGTGACTCCGGCACTGTTGTTATCAACGAAACATCTGATAATTGTGGCGGCGGTTCACCGGGCGATGGTACCCATCTTTTGAAAGCGATGCTGGATGCTGAATTGGACAATGCCTGCTTTGGATTTATTGTTGATTCATCCGTTGCAGAACAAGCACATGCTGCTGGAGTGGGCGCCACTATTAGTGTCGAGCTGGGTGCGAAAACCGACAATCTGCATGGCGATCCGCTGTGTTTAACCGTGTATGTTAAAGCATTACATGATGGTCGTTTAATCATGCAGGCGATGGGTAAGGCTTCACCCCTGAACATTGGGAAAATGGCACGTCTGATTTGCAATGGTATGGATATTGTCGTTGCATCAAGACGCTCACAGACATTTGATCCGGGTCCCTTCGAGGCAGTGGGAATTGATGTAAGAAAGTATTCGATCGTGGCGCTTAAATCATCTAATCACTTTCGCGCAGGGTTTTCCGATGTAGCGACACAGATCGTTACGGCCGACCCACCAGGTCTAACAACACATCATATTGAGGTCTTCGATCGCCTGAACTGTGACTGGCCAATGTGGCCAGTGGATGAGAACGCAAATTATGATTAGTCAATACGTTGGAGCAACCGCTCTGGGGAAATAGCCTCAAGATGTGATTGTATTTCAGCCACCGTCAGAATCGTTTGGCTTCCTGTGATCAGAAACGTGGCAATATCTACCAGCCCAGGTGCCGATTGAACGCCATATCCGCCCTGCCCCGCGAGCCAAAAAAATCCTGCAACGCGTGGATCGAAACCGACGACAAAGGTCTTGTCCCGCCCTGAGTTTACTATCGAGAGCAAGGTTGAAAAGTGCAAGTCCACGAATGTCATCGTTGATCTGGTAGGCGAATTCGAATCGCCCAGATTTCCTTTAACTTCAACGGCGGTTTCTGGCCAACTATTTCCCCCTTGTTCCAAGAGGGTGATGATTGGTATTCGATAAGTTCATACATCGGGATTCTCCGAGGGTGGATGGAGAACTATTGTGGTCTCTATCTTTTAACTTTGTTGATATTAGAGGCTGGTCTGGAGGGGAATCCAGTCATCAAAAGTTGGCAGAATTACAGTGGTGAGAGGCGTATTACGGCCAATTGCAGCCGTTAGCGACTTGCAAAGCATTGAGAGTGTCTGTAGAAAAGTCTACACGTTCTTACAGGAGAAACAAATGGCCGAAAATACAGGCAAAACCGTCAGTATCGATCACAGTGAAGTACATTCGATTTCGAACGATTCGATCAATCAACATTACTTGTTAAATATTCTGACACCACCCGGGTATGATCCGGAAGGCGAACCTTATCCAGTGCTCTATTTAACCGATGGTAGCGGGAACTTCACAGCGCTGACTTCCTTCACGCCACTGATGCAAACATTTGGTGAACTCAAGCGTTTTATCACGGTAGGTATTACCTATGATGTTGAAGTGGCTATGCACAGTATGACCTTGCGATCGCGTGACCTTACTCAGACAGACGCCCCAATGGGTATCGCCGGTGCACAGCCCGAGTGGATGAAAGAGTTACCTCAGGTTGGCACAGGAGGCGCTGCTGAGTTCCTTAGGTTTATCAACGAAGGCATCAAACCTTATGTTGAAAGTCAGTTTAATGCGGATCCGTCTGACAGTTGTTATGCAGGTTTTTCTTTAGGTGGCCTGTTTGGATTGCATTGTCTGTTCAGCCAACCGGCAAGTTTCCAACGATATGTTATTGGCAGTCCGTCGATCTGGTGGGATGACCGGGATATTCTGAATGCCGAGAAAATATATGCGGAAAATAACTCAGACTTAGCGGCGCGAGTGTTTATGTCGAGCGGTGAACTTGAAGAACCAGAAGACAAACCGGATGAGTCCGCAATGGTGACGAACATGCTCAACCTTGCAGAAACGTTACAGCAACGTAATTATCCCTCCCTCAAGCTTGATCACACTGTGCTTGCTGCGGAAACTCATCTGTCAGCTGTTGGTGCCACGTTGATGCGTGGGGTTCGTAGCGTTTTTGCCTGAAGGTTCACTTATAGCTTGATGTCCAGTTAGGGTCGGAAGCGGTCAAATTGAGCATTTGTTTGGAGGGGTTGCTTATAAGCTTGATCATCGCCAATATTGCCAACAAATTCACTCATTCGAGCGGCGGCCACAGTCGAGGAGGACATGAAGACCGTGGACATTGCAGAAGCAGGGACCACATGAA
>JAPKEK010000405.1 GCA_028822125.1 Pseudomonadales bacterium
TGTGAACCAATCCCAACCCTTGCAAACGCTGGCCATAACATCCCTGATGATGTTGGGTCAGCTAAAGGTATGAGAATTCAATGATCAGGCTTGCCAAGTCAAGACCTCACCTGCCTGGCCCATCAATACCTACCCGGGAAATACCCGCAATCGCCAGGGTGCGAAACGAAGCACTGAGAATCCCGGGGAATCCGGTCCTTCCCAGCCAGGTACGATCCCACTGGCTCGGGTAATTCCAGATATCTGTTCCAGACCCACTGCTTGGTCTGGCTATCCTCGCACCAGCTGGCCGCGCATTCTGCAACACAGGTATCGTGGCAGGTCGTCCAGTAGTTCACAGAACAATAGGAACTGTGGGCCAGGTGTGCTTTTTTGATCGGTGTGGCTGCGGTTGCCACCCAGCCGATTAGATGGTCACCGTCAAATTCCCAAAAAGGGTGAAATGCCAGGCTTCTCGGGCGATTGGCAAAATGGCCTGTGGCCACGTTACACCAGACAATACTATGGGCCATGGCAACAAAGGCTGGCGCTGTCTGCGCTAATGCATTCATTGGATTCCTTCAGTTTATTAACAACTCAAAAAATCAAACCACGCTGGATCATTGCTTGCTATACGCCAGAATCTGAAGCCAGCGAGCACTACAGGCACCCGGGAGGCAAGATCACCACGCTAGTCTACTACCCCAAAAACCGCTGCCGCATTATCCCAGAATATCTTGCGTTTACTCTGCTCAGAAATAGGCTGGTCTGCCAGCGCCTGGAAGCCTGCAGGCCAGGTTCCATCTGGATGTGGGTAATCGGTATTAAAGGTAATGTAGTCATCTCCCACCAGCTCAACGGCCGCCGGCAAGGTCATTTCATCGCCGCGACAGGCCACCAGAAAATTGGATTTGAAATAGTCAGTGGGACGCTTTTTCAGGAGAGGATGTTCTGCATTACCGGAAAACTCCCAGTGCTGCTCCATACGCTGCAACCAGTATGGCAGCCAACCCGCATCAGCTTCTACGTGTACGATTCTAAGCTTCGGATGGGATTCAATGACGCCGTACCAGATCAGTGACATCATTGCGACCATTGCCTCAAATGGATGGGCAATGAGGTGTCCGGCGGTGTGCGTATGCATACGCTCGCCAAAAGATGACAGGTAAGGAGAACCTGAATCGTGGATACAGATAGGTTTGCCTAACGCTTCCAGCGCTGCCCATAGGGGATCAAAACTGGCATGATACAAATTGCGACCTTCAATAGGGTTGGGCCTGATATAAAAGCATGCCGCGCCCTGGTCACTGCTGCGTCTAGCTTCTTCAATGGCAAGAGCAGGAGACTGCATCGGCAGCATGGCGGCGCTGAGCAGCTTTGCAGAATCAGCGCTGCAGTATTCAAGGCTCCAATCGTTATAAGCACGACAGCAAGCCGCCAGCAACTCAGTATCATGAAACGGCTTGCCAAGTAATTGCCCGCCAACGGTTGGGTATATAACCTGCACATCAACGCCTTCACGCTCCATATCTGCAAGACGACTGGCAGCATTAAACCCTTGCGCCCGAGACTCTTCATGCTGTTTCATGGCTTCGACGACTGCCTCATGGAATTCCTTAGCATCCATCGGGTAGTTACCGTCCTGTTTTGTCAGGGGCATACCCTCGACCATCATGCCCTGTTTGCCTCCACCCATATCAGCAATGGCCGGAGCACGATCTGCAAACTGAGGATCAATGTATTGCGCCCATATACTGGGAGGCTCGATCTGATGACAGTCGGTATCGAGAATCTTGAAGCCGTTACGCATGGTGTTCTCCCTTATTTGCTGTAAAACTAACCGTTTACTGTAAAACTAACGCGATTGAACCGATCGCTCAAGTTTCCTGGTTCAGGCTAATGACAAGCTTGCTTGTTACCCCAGTACAGTTTTCAATAACAGTTTGCCAATGGAGTGGCTACTGTGACCGATCTACTGGATAAATTATGGCAGGGCATGCGGGCAGGCGCGATCACAGCAGCACTGCCTGAGACCCGTGTTGACGATGGCCAGACATTACAGCTTGCACTCCTTCAGAAATGGCTGGATACAGGAGAAACCCTCGGCGGCTATAAGATTGGCCTTACCTCTGGCGCCGCTCGTAATATGTTTGGAGAAGGCATAAGACCATTCGGTTTCATCCTTAGCAGCAGGATTCACCGGTCAGGCGACACACTGGACCTGTCTTGCATCGGCGCCCTTGGACTTGAAAATGAACTGGTGTTCCGCGTAGCTGAAGACATCGTGTCAGATTCTGCAGATAGCCATCTGGCCAGAGCAGTTATCAATGGGGTCGCTCCCGGTTTTGAAATCAACCAGATACGCCTCAAAACAGATGCATCCCAGGGTATCCGGGTCGCTGAAAATCTGACCCAGTGGGGAATCGTCGCGGGCGATTTTGTTGGACCTGACCAGAATTTCGATAACCTGACGGTTTCCCTTACTAAAGGCGGTGAGATAGTTCAAAAAACCGCCGCTAGCGGGCACATCGATGACCATTTTGAATCCAGTGCAGCTTTAATTAATCGGCTACACTCATTCGGTCTTGGCCTGAAAAAGGGTCAACTTCTAATTACCGGTTCATACACCCGGCAGACGGTGAATGCACCCGGGAAATGGGTTGGTAACTTTGAAGGAATCGGTAAAGTGGAGGTCACTGTTACTTGAAAATTGTCATCATCCCAGGTTTAACACTCCCGCAGGTGCCCGAAGCGGATATCAGGAAAATAAAGTCTCTTGCCGGGCACAATGGCGAGGTGATCGTCACCCCTCATAAGGATGCCATTCATCACGTCGGTGATGCCGAGATCATCCTCGGGCTGGTCAATGAGGCATTGTTCTCCGCGGCCCATCAGCTGAAGTGGGTACAGTCAATCTCATCCGGCGTCGATATGTTTTTTTACCCGGATTTCATCAACAGCGACGTTCTGCTGACCAGTGAAAAAGGCCTGGTCGGCGAACACCTGGCAGATCATGGCTTTGGTCTGCTGCTGATGTTAACTCGGCAGCTGGCAACGGCCTTGCGCTATGGTGCAGACAGCTGGAACCACCGACCCGAAATGCGTTTTCAGGAAATCGAGCTCACCGGTGCAGTATTCGGCATCCTCGGCCTCGGCGGGACCGGTCGCGCTATGGCAAAAAGAGCTGCAGCATTTGGTATGCGTTGCATCGCCGTTGATCGTGATCCGGTACAGCCTCTGACAGAAGTACCCGAAGTCTGGCGTCCAGATAGATTACATGAATTATTATCCTGTTCTGATGTCGTTAGTGTCTGCTGCCCGTTAACCAGCGAAACCAGAGATCTTCTTGATGCCAGTGCATTTGCTGCGATGAAAGACGATGCAATACTGATGAATGTCACCCGCGGCGAGGTCATGCACGAGGCATCACTGGTGAGCGCCCTGCAGAACGGCCAGATCAGAGGTGCCGCTCTGGATGTTGCACCCAGAGAGCCCCTACCGGCAGATTCTCCACTATGGTTCATG
>JAPKEK010000406.1 GCA_028822125.1 Pseudomonadales bacterium
AGAGGCAGAGTACTCCCACTTCCGAGTCTCAAAATAGTTAACTTGTCAGTACCCGCCTGTGGATTCTCTGTAAGGTTCTCCCCTGACTTTCAGGCGCAGCGTATGCCTTTTATCTTCGAGATCAAAATGATGCCAGATAGATTCTTCAGGCTTGGCGTTGGGTTCATCCGGATATACATCCACGGTACGACTCAATTCCCCGTCAAGATAGATATCCAACAAACCCCCATCGGGTAACAATATGCCTTTAAGCACGGCCCCCGTACCAACAAAACTGATAGTGGCTTCAGCGCCCAGGGTACTGCTGGTTTTGCTGATGTGTTCGTATCGCCAGATACGCATGGTCTCGTGTCGCCAGTTTCCTCGCCATTGCCACCGGGGATCATCATAAAGGAGGATTTCACTGACCACCCCCTGGCCCTTCCATGTTTGAAGTTCTGCAGGCACGGCCTCCTGTAAGACCACATGGACATATTCCTCATCAACGTAGCCACCATTCTTTTTGCTCAGGGCAACAGCCCGCTTCAGGCTGCTGTCGACGATTTCATTAAAAGAATAACGGGTGTAAATAAATTTACTATCGGCAATATCCTTCAAGCCAATTGTGAACTTTCCCGGAATATTCCTGTAGCCCCTGACAACACCAAGAATTCCCAGCGCACTGGATGGGTTGCAATCCGAGTCCTGCCCTGCCCGTGTACTGATGTGCATGGTTTTTTCAAAATCCCCGGCACCATATAGGAGACCAAGTACCACGTATGCGCCGTTTATTTTTGCATCAATATTAAAAGTTTTAACCGCCCCTTCGGGACACATTTCGCCACTGTTCCACTTATCGTGGATTTTCTCCCATGTAGACTGCCAGTCATCCGGGGATTCCCGCCACCAGCCCAGGACATCTTCTATAAGGCGGGCATATTCACTTTTCCCCGGTAGGGCCGGTAGGGCCGAAAGACCCGCACGAACAATCATCTCCATGTCATCACTGAAGAACGCGTCAGCATACATAGCGCTTATAAACATACCCCCGTAGATGCCGTCACCATAATTCATCACCCTGCCGGCGCGCAGACTGATTTCATTACTGCTCCGAGGCATCCCCGGGCTCATCAGGCCTATAAAATCCGACTCTATCTGGAAATCGATATCATGGGCATGGAGGTTGTACGCGGGTGTACCACTTAACGTGGCGGGTACGCCGCGACGCAGGGCCCGGCGGGCAGCAAGATTGGCATGCCAGAGAGGATAGCGGGCATTCTGAAATAATTCGCCAAAATCTTCCGAACTCGCGTCCAGTCCCTTATCGTCCATTACCTGTGCAAAGGTGATGTCGACATAAAGATCGTCCTGCTCAAGCGCCCTCTTGATCATTTCAGGCCGCCATTCCGGCAGTTCGTGCTCCGGGATGATACGTTCCTGGTAAGCGAACTCCGTCGGAAAACCGAAGCTGACACCAATCATTTGTCCGGCCCATCCGCCCCGAATCTTGTCTTCTAATGAAGCCAGGGAAATTTTGGCATATCGCTGTTTTTCTTCGGCCTCTACGATCGGTAAGGCAATAAGCGTTGCCAGGCCCAGTAATAAAACTATCCTCACGAGACTTCACTGCTCATAATTTCTACAAGTTTATCTTCAAAAGCGGATTGATTTTTCCAGGCGGTCGCGCAACGCACAGTCCGACCATTCTTCTCATCAATAACTGTATATCCGTCATCGGTAACGCGCAGGGGCAGATCTTCCATGACCAGGAATTCCTCTGAATGTGCCAGGTGTACTGCGACTGTGTCGAACAATGTGGAACTCATTAACCTGAAATCCGGCTTTGGATCCAGCCAGGTCACTTTTGGCAACCACATGCGATAATTATCCATCAGCACTTTCATCCATGCATCGCGGCTTTGAAAGACTTTTTGATAGGTATCGCCCTTTAGCTGCACCAGCCCGCATGTATCCAGTGGTGTAATTGAGCATTCCCAGGGGGCCGAGAATACTGTTTGCAGCGATTTTGGATCGACTTTCACATTCCATTCTATTGCCGGCTTTGCTTCACCCTCGTAACCGGTTCGAATGGAACCATGCATGCCAACAAAACGGGCATTTTTCGCGATTGAAGGATCCCGCCTCAGGGCCTCGGCGATATTCATGACCGGACCTATGCACAGTAAAGTTACCGGCTCGGGCGACTGTTTGATCGTATCAATCAGGGCCTGGATACCGTCCTCGTATATCTGCCCGGGATATTCTTCAAGCTGATAATCACCCAGCCATTCACTTTGATTGCCAGCTTTGTCCGTGGCGTCCAGGCCAATCCCAACAGGAATAGTCCCGTACCCGATACTATGTAATATTTTTGCCAGTAATCGGGTACGATAGCGGGTGTTGCCAAAATCCGTAGTGATAAGCTTGGTATCAATGGCCTTGGAGCGTAACAACATCAACAGGGCCCAGGTGTCATCGATATCATCACCGATATCTGTATCCAGGATCAGAGGAATAGGATTGTTTGCAGATGAATTGGAGACCATGCTGGAGGAGGAGATTCCGATGAATGATGCCAGCGCAGCAAGACTTCGTTTATGAAAACCTCGTCTTGTAAATTTCACCATGTTTCTGGCTCTCCAGGATTGGATGTGGCTAATGTAAACTAGGCATAATCATAAAAACAGCTTCAATTATCCGTAAGTACACTTGCCTTATATCCTGAGCCAATGGCTATTCATGAAGACTGATATAACCCTGATTGCAGCCGTTCTCCCCAATGCTCGCCTAGGCGAAGTAGCGCGTGAAGCAGTAAGGTTCTCCCTGCCGCCGCTCTCGGTACAGAAAAATGGCGCGACTTCATCTATTCCCTACCGCGATCAAATTGATAATCTATTAACCTCGTAAAAGGAAAATCAATCCAGTATGTCAAGAATTCCTGCACGCCTGTTTATACTTATATCTCTTTGTTCACTGTTGCCCGGGTGTGATTCGATAACAGAGCCCACACCGACTGAAAACGGGCCTCCAAAGGTAGCCCTGATAATGAAATCCCTGGCAAATGAATTTTTTGTCAACATGGCCAGTGGGGCAAAGCAGCACCAGGCCGACAATTTCGACAGGTATGAACTCATTGTTAACGGTATAAAAGATGAAAGTGATCTAGGGCAGCAGGTAATTCTGGTGGAGCAAATGATAGCAAGAGGTGTTGACGCTATTGTAATAGCACCGGCAGACTCAAAAGCACTTGTGCCGGTCCTCAAGCGCGCCCGCCAGGCCGGACTGATCATAGTCAATATTGATAATAAACTGGACGCAGCCATCCTGCAGCAATCGGGTATAAGTATCCCCTTTGTTGGTCCAGACAATCGGGAAGGTGCCCGTGTTGTAGCCCGACATCTAGCAACTGACCTGCAGGCCGGCGATCAGGTCGCCATCATCGGTGGTATCAGTACTGCGTTTAATGCGCAACAAAGGCAACTGGGTTTCGAAGACCTCATGCAGGAGGCCGGCATGAATA
>JAPKEK010000407.1 GCA_028822125.1 Pseudomonadales bacterium
GGTGACCCTTTCGTTCCAGCAACCATTCTGGTTCAAAGCTACGGTACCGGACAGTGGCTGAAATTACAGGTAGCCAAACAACTGGGTATTGCAGCAAACCTCGAATGTCTGCTACCTGCTCATTTTATCTGGCGGCTCTACCAGAAGCTACTGGATCAACCTAATCTGGCACCGCTCCAGGACGACTTACTTGCTTTCCGTTTGATGGCCATACTCGGTAAATCCACCGAACCGGCCATCGCTGGCTACCTTTCGCAGCCTGGAGATCAGGACCTTCGCTATTATCAACTGGCTAAACAGCTTGCCCAGGTTTTCGAGCAATACCTCATGTACCGGCCTGACTGGATACTCGCGTGGCAGCAAGGTAATGATCCTGTTCCGACCAATCCTCAGTCCTGGCAGGGCAGGCTCTGGCAAGCTCTGGTCAGGCGGGAACCAGGCCTGGCAGAAGTGCACAGAGCGGCTTTACACCGGCGTTTAATGGAGACCCTCGAATTTGCGGAAAAACCCAAGCATTTACCGCAACGGCTGAGCATATTCGGTCTGGCAAGTCTGGCACCCCTACAGCTTGAAACCTTCCGAAAGCTGGCTGAACTGATCCCGGTCGACATCTATTTCATGAATCCCTGCCAGCATTACTGGGGTGACATCGTGCCCACTAAGATCAAAAGTCATCGCTCCATTCAGCAGTTGCTCAGCCAGTCGCCTGCCGAACATCATAACGATTACAGCCATGTCGGTAACCCACTGCTGGCTTCTATGGGGCAGCAGGGAAGGGAGTTCCTGGAATTACTACTCGAGCAGGACGAGACCCAAACCATTGAGAGCTTCCTTGAACACCATCCGGATACCGCTCTAGGCCAGTTACAGGCAGATATCCTGGACCTCACCTTCGGCGGTGAATTTGACATCGATCCGAAACCAGAAACCAGAAAACTAAAAAGTGATGACCAGAGCATTCAATTCCACAGCAGCCACTCAAAATCAAGAGAAGTTGAAATATTGCTTGATCAAATACTGGAGATCGTGAGCACAAGTGATACCAGGCCATCAGAAATCATCGTTATGGCCCCTGATATTGACGAATACGTTCCGCTGATCAGAGCCAGCTTCACGGGTAAAATACCATTTGGAATTGCTGATCAGAACAGAAAGAACCAATCAACTGTACTGTCCAGTATTGTCACCCTACTGGCACTGGGCCGTAGCCGTCTTACCAGCATAGAAATCATGGGCCTGTTAGAGGTGCCGGCCATCGCCAGGAAATTCGGCATAAAACCAACCGACATAGACCAATTAGAAGCCTGGATCAGCGAAACGGGCATTAGATGGGAGTGGGATGGCAATACCAAGGCGGCCAACTGGAACGTCCCCGGAACAGACCAAAACACGTGGTTATTTGGTATTCAGCGAATGTTGATGGGTTTGATGATAGGCCAGGAACAAGGACTTTACGAGCAGCACATGCCTTATGATATGACCTCAGGCGATATCCCTTTACTGGAAAAATTACTGGCTTTGTTGAATCAGCTCACGCAGCTGAGAAAACGCTTGAAGCAAGCCAAGACAGCCCGGCAATGGCAACAGCTACTGAACCAGATGCTGCGCGACTTTTATCTTTGCCGGGATGCTGAAAGTCTGGACCTGGACCATATCAAAAGCAGTCTCAGCAAACTCGTCGACGATATGGATACCTGCCAGTTCAACCAGCCGGTTTCTCTCGACTTCATATGCTACTGGATTCAGAAGAAGATCGAAGAATCGGCTTCAAGCATGCGTTTTATTGCCGGTGGCATCACCTTCGCCACCCTGGTACCCATGCGCAGCATTCCTTTCAGGGTGGTCTGCCTCATCGGCATGAATGATGGCGAATATCCCAGAAAAAAAGCGATCAGCCCATTCGATCTAATGGCCCGGACCGCCTATAGAAAAGGCGATCAATCACGGCGGCAGGATGACCGTTATCTTTTTCTGGAAGCCCTGTTATCAGCACGGCAGCAACTCTATATCAGTTACCAGGGGAGAAATCTTCGTGACAACAAGTTATGCCCTGCAAGTGTTCTGGTCGGTGAACTCAGGGATTATTGCAGTAGTGTATTTTCTCCCATTCCGGTAATTGATCATCCGCTACAGCCTTTTTCGACGCGCTATTACCAGGATGATAACCTGCCGACTTTCGCTCAGGAATGGTATGCGGGCCTAACCTCTGTAAAGGGCACCCGCGCCTTTATTGATAGCAAACCCCTGACCTTACCGGAGAATGATCTGGCCAGCCTTCAGGAACTGGTGCAGTTCTATCGACATCCGGGACGTTACTTCATGAAACAACGCCTCAATGTCAGCCTGGACCCTTACACCACAGCGTTAAGTGAAAGTGAATCATTCAGCCAGGATCCCCTGGAGAAATACCTGTTAACCCAGTCAGCGCTGACCGCGCTTTTAAAGGGCGTTAGCGAAAACACCTGGGCGGCTGAACAAATAGCCTCAGGAACTATCATGGACAACGCGGCAGGGCACAGCCTGGCCCGTTCTAACCTGTCTCAGGCAAAAATGCTCCTGGAAGAAATTAATCCTTACCTGGATGAGGACTTGAAACCTTACCAGGCGATCATAGAGCTTGACGACGCTTCCCTGAGTGGCGAAGTCAGTCTAGTGGGAGATCGGCATCGTCTCTACTTCCGAGCCGGATTATTAGCAAAGCGCCATCTGTTAGGCCCCTGGATAGAGCACGTCTTTCTACACGCCAGCGGTTATCAGCAGCAATCAATTATCATTGGCCGGGAAAGATCAGATGTTCAGCAGGGTCGATTCACAGCAATAAAGCAAACCCACGCCAGGACCATTCTGCAGAGGCTCACTAAACGCTATCGGCAAGGCAACCGCTCGCCATTACTCCTGCCAGCTGACACCCTTTACTCACTCTATGCAAACTACCAACTCTCGGGTGATCTTGACCAGGCAGTAGAGAAGGCGATAGCAAAGTGGTCGCATGAAAGGGGTGGCGACGGTACTGACCCCTACTGGCAACGACTGATGCGAGTGCCTGAGGACCTGAATAAACAGGCCCTAGCCCTGGCCCAAGAAATATTTCAACCGCTTGATACACACTGGATAGATTCTGATGTCGACCAGTAACATCTCTCTGACCGGCCAGCAACTGCTCGAGGCCAGTGCCGGCACGGGTAAGACCTATACAATTACCCACCTCTATCTGCGCCTTCTGCTGGGCCGCGGAAGGCGTGAAGCGAAACCGCTCAAGGTTCAGGAAATTCTAGTGCTCACCTTTACCATCGCAGCGACCCAGGAACTGAAAGATCGAATCAGGACATTGATCGCCATTGCCAGAATCGCCTTTCAGGCGGGCCAATCAGAGGACCCTGACCTGCAGAACCTGATTCTCGAAAGCGATGATCTGCGTCTGGATCAAATGCTCCTGATCGATGCCATCCAGTGGTTAGATGACGCTGCAATTCACACCATTCACGGTTTCTGCG
>JAPKEK010000408.1 GCA_028822125.1 Pseudomonadales bacterium
TGAAACCTCCACCTTACCCTTGCCGAGATCTGCCATCCAGTTTCAGTGGTTTGATACCGAAGCTATTGCCGAAGTCAAATCACGGGTGGCAAGTGGTACCGATTTCCTCAAGATAGGCCCCATCAAGGTATTTGCCGATGGCGGTTTCACGGGCCCTGCTGCCTATACCTTGGAGCCCTATGTCAATCAAGGTGATTACCGAGGCTACCTCAATATGCCAGAGAATGATCTAATTACCCATTTAAACGAAATTCATGACTCGGGCTGGCAAATGGGCATTCACGCAATTGGCGATGCAGCCATCGTGCTGGTGGTAAATACACTTGCCGATGCATTAGAGCGTAATCCTCGCGAAGATCATCGACACTATCTAAATCATTTTTCCATGCGCCCACCCGATCTAACTATGGAGCTAATGGCAGAGCACGATATCCACATCACCCAGCAACCCAATTTCACTTATACACTCGAGGGTCGTTACGCGGCAAACCTAGATGGCTGGCGATTGGATCATAACAACCCTCTGCGCTCACCAATGGATCATGGCATAACGGTAGCTATTTCCAGTGATATATTGCCTATCGGACCGATGGTTGGCTTATATGCTGCCGTTACTCGAAAAGGAATGAGTGGGCAGGTTTATGGTCCCGATGAAATTATTACTATTGAAGAGGCAATTCGCGCTTATACTCTAACCGGTGCTTATCTCAACTTCGAGGAAGAAGTGAAAGGTTCTCTGGAGCCTGGAAAGTTCGCCGACATGATCGTGTTGTCGAATGATATACTCACTATCGATCCTGAGCGTATTATGGATATCGAGGTGGAACAAACCTATGTGAATGGCAAGCTGGTCTATGAAAAACCGTAAACATAGCTACCAGGGTGCGAGTATTCAGCGCACCCCATCACATTAACCTAAAACTAATCAGATAACGTGAAAACCCATATTGTGCCCCCTTGGGGGAC
This sequence comes from Pseudomonadales bacterium, assembly GCA_028822125.1. Taxonomy (GTDB): domain Bacteria; phylum Pseudomonadota; class Gammaproteobacteria; order Pseudomonadales; family Azotimanducaceae; genus UBA9926. The sequence continues at coordinate 967 of JAPKEK010000408.1, forward strand.
TCTATGAGATTCACCTCTTACAAGATTTAATAAGTTCTGTTCGCGTTCAGCATCTACGCCCCAGCCAGCTTGAACGGCTATGTACTGCTTTCCGTCTAATGTATAGCTAACTGGTACTCCATTAACCCCGGAATTAACCCTCTGTTCCCACAAAACGTCGCCCGTATTGGCATTGAAGGCTCGAAAGTAGCGATCATTAGTACCACCCATGAATACGAGGTCACCAGCTGTAGCCAGGATTGGCCCCCAGTTCTGGTCAGGGAATGTTGCTGTCCAAACACGCTCGCCGGTATCCACGTTCCATGCTTGTAATTCGCCTATATGATTCGTGCCAGGCCTGATCATGAAACCTCCATTCTCGGATGGCCCACGACCCGTAAAAGACCTACCGGGTCGATACTCGATTTCTTCTCCAATCATAATAGAACAGACATTATCGTTGGCAGGAATATATAACAGACGTCTTTTGGGACTGAATGCCGCTGGTGGCCAGTCCTTACCGCCCCAAAGTGAAGGACAGAAAGTTGCTTCGTACCCGGTACCTGGTTTCTTGCTCATGTCATATTCAGGCCTACCAGTAACTGGATCAAGGCTCGTAAAAACGTCCTGATACACATAGGGATTAGCATCTATGAAGCCAATACTGTCGGCATTTCGCTCAAGAAACCACAAGTAGCCGTTACGACCTGGATGAATCATACCATTGACCGTTTGCCCGTTTCGTTGGAAGTCAATCAATAGAGGAGCTGAGACCTCGTCCCAATCCCAAGAATCATTCCAGTGGTACTGGTGATACGCCTTTAACTCACCAGAGGAGACATCGAGAGCAACAACGGAAGTTGCATAAAGATTATCCCCTGGCCTCGTATCACCCATCCATGGCCCACCGTTGCCGGTACCCCAATAGGAGAGGTTCAACTCAGGATCATAAGAACCGGTGATCCAAACAGGTACTCCGCCGGTTTGCCAGGAATCACCTGGCCAGGACTCAGAACCTGGCTCACCAGGAGCGGGGATAGTATAGGTCTTCCACGCTTGTTCGCCTGAAAATGCATCGTAGGCGGCAACAAATCCACGAATACCCAGTTCACCGCCTGACACACCTACCATTACTTTACCATCAGCAATGAGCGGAGCCATGGTCATATAGTAACCATCATAATAATCTTCAACCGCCTGCTCCCAGATTACATCTCCAGTCAAAGCATCTAGAGAAACCAAGTATGCATCTACAGTTGCCAGATAAACACGATCCTCATACAACGCGACACCACGGTTAGTCGGATGTAGTTGCTGGAGATCATCGGGCAGAAAACGCACGTATCTCCAGATTAAATCCCCAGTTCGCGCATTCAATGCAATGATGTGATTTTGCGGCGTACTGACGTACATGTAGCCATCATTTACAATTGGGGGGGCCTGGTGTCCCTCTCTAAGTCCCGTTGAGAAACTCCATACCATTTCGAGTTCGTCAACGTTTTCCGTATTGATTTGATCTAGCGTGCTATAACCATGTGAATCGTACGTGCCACGATACATTAACCAGTTACTCTCTTCAGGGTTAAGCAGTCTCTCCTGAGTTACCGGGTTATAAGGAGGTAGGGACTGAGCGAAGCTCGTGACAACCCAAAACAGGATTCCGCTTCCCAAAACTATTTTTTTAATTAAACTCAACATGGATATTCCTCTTGTGGTTTTCCTTTTAGCTAGAACTGCTGGGTGAAGCCAACCCGTCCTCGAAACGAGGCAGCTACACGTACAAACCCATCGATAATTTCCAATGGCAACATAGCAAGTGGCCGGGGCGCTGGCCCACCTACAACTCTACCGCCATCATAGATATCGAATTGAGATTCATGACATGGACAAGCCATACGTAATTGCGCGCTGTCCCAATTGATAACATCACAACCAGTGTGTGTGCAGATCGCAGAATAAGCAATAACTCCGTCCGCTGTATTATCACGATATCGTTCAGTGAGTTTATTATGATCAATACGGGTAATCATAACTCGGTTGAGGCGAGAACCGTCACGGACCGTATCTGTGTCAGGGTCCTTTGCCAATGCCGAAACAGGTTGCTGGTTCAGATCCAACATTTCTGGCCTCACCAGCTCACCGAGATTGGGCTCCTCATCAAATATTATAAAGTCACCTGATTGGGGTCGCATCCTGTTTGGTGGCTGACTAAGCGCTGGTATGGGAACAGCGATACCTGTCACGATGCCCATCTTGATCAGCGTCCTCCGGCTAACCGAGCTAGCTGTATCGTCATTTTTGCTCATTTCTGGTCCTGTTAACTAGCAGTCTTGCAAATACAAGCAGGAAAGGTATCAGAGTGCCAAAAACGCTGCAAACGCAGAAATATCCGAGCGAGTACCCATTTCCATTCCGGAAACGGTTGCCATTAATACTCAGAAATCTGCATACTCTCTCTTAATTTCCTGTTTGGGAGTGTTTTCCTAATGCGTATTTCCTTGCTCCTCCTTTGTCTTTTGCTATCCCTAAGTGGTTACGCACAGAAC
>JAPKEK010000409.1 GCA_028822125.1 Pseudomonadales bacterium
TGCCTTTTATGACGGCGGGCAGTGCAGGCGGAAAAGTACGCACCGGCTTACATGTAAGTGGTGTAGGTGATTCAACGAGTCGCGTTGGACTTACTATGCAACAGGCGATGGGGCTCAATATCGGCAGTTGGGGAACAGACCAAAACCAAACTTCGCGACCGATCACCGAGATATTGGTGTAATAACAAGCCATTCAAGGGGAAGAAAATGCGTATTCAACTATGGATAGTCAGTATTCTAGGTCTGCTGGTTGGCTGTGGAGATGACTCGGCAACAACTGCTCCCACTGCGGATATGTTAGCGGCAGCGGAAGGGGGTGAGGTACGTGGATATGTTTTCAGCCACTGGGCTTACGAAATTCCCAAAGCGGATCCCGGTGTATGCCCTGAAGGTCTGAACATCACTGAGCCGGAATACTTGTCCGAGGAGTATGCCAAGGTCAGTGAAGAGTCGAAGCGCCGTTACAAAGCAGGAGATGTAGAGGGAGCTGTCAGTATTTTACCTGCAGATGCCTGTAAGGACCCGAGAATCAGACCAGACCCCGGGCACATTACCCTGAATGGCCCGGCGACTATAGCCGGTCTTGATCTTGATGGGGAACATTCAAAGCTATCGGCAGGGGGGCAGTGCGCCCATGAGGATTTTGTTGGCCCTAAGGGGGAGTCGGGTATCGATAACCAGTATTGGCGCTTGATGGGTTGCGTGGCAGGGTTTCGGCCTGATGGTTTGTTTGATCGACTGTTTGCGACCAATAATTCAATTCTTGAAAACGGTTATGCAACCTTGCTGGAAATTCAGTTAGTCGAGGGCACAATGGAGTCTGGTCGAGTAAAAGCTCGTTTGTTCACCAGTGCCGGCCCGGTATCAAAAGATGCCAACGGGCAGGTGATCCGCGATATGAGCCAGCAGGTTCATAATGACCCGATGTATCACAGCGCTGTTTTTGAAGGGGAGATCAAGGACGGTATCTTTAATGCAGGCCCTGTGGACGCAAAACTGCGCTTCAAGGTGCAGGCGCTGGATAATCATTACGAATTTAAAGACCTGCGACTGCGTGCTGAGATGCAAGCTGATGGCAGTATGAAAGGCTTGCTTGCCGCCTATTGGGATATCAAGAATATGTTCGACTTCCTGACAGAAGTTTACATTGGACCGGTTCACCTGGGTCGCGCTGCTGCTAATAATATCGGTTATATGTGTGCCGGCGTTTACCACGCGATGCCTCGCGTTGCCGATGGGCACCCGGATCCCGAGACGGGGCAGTGTACCTCCATTTCTACTGTTATCCAGTTCGCTGCAGTACCGGCGTTTGTGATCAAACCGGAAAAGATAGCCCAGGCTCAGTAGCATGAAGACTCTCTATACTCGCCGACAGTTCCTGCAGTGTGCCGCAGTCATGCCTTTGCTGGCTTCCCTGCTGTTACAGGGCTGTAAGGAATCCAGCCAGCCCTGTATGGATCCGGAGCTACTCAGTACCGGTGAAAAACACCTGCGTAAACAACTTGCCTACGTCGAACTCAGCGAAGAACTGTCCCGGCAATGTGGCCTTTGCCAGTTCTACCATGCCAGTAAGAGTGGTGATTGCGGTGAATGTGAGTTGCTTGATGGCAGCGTCAGCAGGCAAGGTTCATGTACGTCCTGGGCTGCCGATACAAGGAGGGAAAGGTGATCGAGTTATTACACGAGCCTGCTTACAGGCATGTGCTATTTAATCATGTGCCCATTATTGGCTTGATGTTGTCCTGTGTTGTGTTATTGGCTGGCTTGGTGATGCGACAGGTAGTATTACTTAGGCTAGGGCTGCTAATGATAGCCGCGACAGCAGGTGCCAGTGTTCCTGTGGCTGGTTTTGGCGACCAGGCTTACCCCGAAATCTTTGGGAAGCTAGATGGGGCGGGTCGTGAATGGCTGGATTACCACACTTACCTAGCCGATACCTGGTTGCCCTTGCTGTACCTCAACAGCCTGTTAGCGATAGCCGCCAATATCGCGGGGTACTGGCGACGACCTTTCTTAATTCCGATGGCGGCCGTGGTTGCGGTGGTGACATTGCCGGCGATTCTCATGGCGAGTTGGATTGGCTATGCGGGCGGAAAAATCAAACACCCTGAATTTCGCTACGAGGAACCTCCAGTTTTTGAGTCCTCCAGGCGATTGCCTTGAGCCTGAGTATAATCATTGATCGGATTTTATTGTCAGCACCGCAGTAAATAATAAATCGCAACCGACACTGTTCAAACCTGCAATAGTCATTCAATCCTAAAACTTGCTTGGATTAACAAGCCTCAATAATCCTGCCCAAGCTAAACATCTTCGCAGTGATCAACCCTACCTCGTACATGTACGAAGATCGGCATCATTACAGTCATTGACCCTCTAGAGGAACACCACGTCACGATGTCCTAACCTTGAATGAAAATCAGCAATTACCGTACATGACCGTTCTTCCGAAAACGGGGTTTATTCGCCGCATCTTCTATTTTTATATTTTACCGCCGGAATGATCATGATGGGATGTTCACAAAATCGAATCATTGAGTGCGCCGAGATTTCACCAACCAGCTCAATGGAAATCGGTTCAATACAAGAAGAGGCATGCAGCTATCGGAATAATGGCCTATCTTTCAAAGCCACCTGTGGAAGCTTTATCGTGATGGAAAACCAATCGAAAAAGGAGTCCCGCAAAACCTCGATTCCATGGATGGTCATCCACGCGAACGCAAAAAAACCGAACCTCCTATAACCCTGCGTGGCCTAGCAAATCGACAAGATATGTTCGATGCCTACTTTCAGTTCTATATGCCTGCAAGACAAGGCACCACCATCAGCGCGCAGCTGATTGAATTGGTGAGGCTGCGTATAGCTCGCCACAACGTTTGCTTTACCCGACTAAACGCAAGGCTCCTGCAGATCGCAGGACACGAGCTAACAGAAGAGAAAATTCTGCAACTCGATTTGGACAAATCCCTTTCCAAATTTTCTGAGGGCGAACAACTCGCCCTTGAATATGCAGGCCTGCTGGCGGTGCTGAATTTGGAGTCAAAATTCTGTCCCATCGAGATCTAATTAAAGACTAATCGCGGCCGAAGTAACTGGCCAGAAAGGTCATTCAAGAAGCTCTTTCTAAAACGATCACAACGCTATCTGATAAGCCACAGTTCGTTGTAGTATTGCGCCTCACATTATCATAGTAGACAACACATGCTTAAACTACACGGTTTCACCGGCAGTAATTATTTCAATATGGTCAAAATGGCCCTAATCGAAAAAGGTATTGAATTCGAATTCGTTAATACCATGCCCAGCCAGAAAGATGACTTTCTGGTGAAGAGCCCCATGGGCAAAGTGCCTTGCCTTGAAACCGAACAAGGCTTTATCAGCGAAACCGACGTAATCTTTGATTACCTTGAAGACCTTGGACAGGGTCCGTCATTGTTACCAACGGGTGCCTATGAGCGAGCGAAAGTACGGGAGGAAATCAAAGAGC
>JAPKEK010000410.1 GCA_028822125.1 Pseudomonadales bacterium
GCCTACGGCGGCGATAGAATGCGCCCGGAAGTAATTGATGCAATGCGTTACTCGGCTACTCGTAAAGTGAAGATGGCTGATCTGCACACCGCTGTTGGCAAGAAAATCGCTATTCTGGCTGGGTCTGAAGCAGCGATGGTCACCTCTGGGGCCACAGCCTCTTTAGTTGTGGGAACTGCTGCCTGCATGACCCTGGGCGATGAACATAAAATGCAGCAACTACCGGATACCACCCACACAAAGAATGAAATTATTATTCAGAAAAAACACCGTTATACCTACGACAGGGCCTTGACCGTCGCTGGCGGAAAGCTCATTGAGGTTGAATCCGAGCAGGATGTACGGAATTCAGTCAATGAACGAACGGCCATGATGTTCTTCTTAAAACCAACTCAGCAGGGCGACAATATTGCAGCTCAGGACTATATATCACTGGCAAAGGAACTGGGCATGCCTTGCTTCTATGATGCGGCAACAACGACGCCACCAGCAAGCAATATTCTCAAGGGCGTCAAAAAAGGTTTTGATCTCATTTGTTATTCAGGCGGGAAGGGGCTGCGGGGGCCTTATAGTGCGGGACTGTTACTTGGAAAGGCGGATTTAATCAGTTACGCGAGAAGGCATAGCGCACCAAACCATCTGTCTATTGGTCGGGGCATGAAAGTCTCGTCTGAGGAATACCTTGGAATGTTGATTGCCCTGGAAGCAAGCCTTAATGTTTCAGAAGCGCAGGATTTTTTGTATAAGCAGCAGCGATTCGAAAATATTTTAGAGCAGATATCAGATATACAGGGCGTTATCACCCGTATTTTCGAATCTGAAAGCATCACTAACGAGCTGTATTTGGATATCGACTGGGATACTAAATTAATTCAGTTGAGCCGCGAGGAATTTATTGATGCATTGCGCAACCACAACCCTTCGGTTGAAATTCGATTGCTGCAGTTTTCAGGTGGAAGAATCCAGTTATCGGCAACCGTTATGGATGAAGGGCAAGATGCCATTGTTGGTCGGATAATCAGAAAAGTATTATTAAATCCCTCTTACCAGGTCAAAGTGATTCAAGACTAGTAGGTTGATACAGCATATTCGAACCAAAACGGCAAAAGCCAGGACGACTTATAACTACGCAAAGTCCAAAAGGTCAACAACACAGGCAAACCATCAGGTTTAGGTGCAGGCTGGGAAATAGCGCCTGAATATACGATAAGCCATTTCAGCTGTTGTTTTGTCTTTACTCTGTTAGTTTTGATCTGGAAATTATTAATAATCGAGATAGCGATGCAAAAAGGAGCGTTTTTTGGGGAAGCCCGACAGGATCTACCAGGTCCACTCAGCGGTGTTTTAGTCATTGAAGCAACGACCACCTGGGCAGGACCTATGGCTGGCTGCATTCTCGCGGACTTTGGAGCGAGAGTCATAAAAATCGAGCATCCAACCGGAGAAGTAGCTCGAAACATACCCCCCCTATGGTGCCAGGCTCACAGCTGTCGATATTTAATGATACCGTCAACCGCAACAAAGAATCCCTAACGGTTCATCTACATGCCGAGCAGGGAAAAGCTATCGTGCTTAAGCTGGTAGAGAAAGCGGACCTGTTTATCGAGAACTTTCGTCCTGGCACACTGACTGACTGAATGGGGCCTTGGTTATCACAACCTTCGTGAGCTTAAGCCTGATTTAGTGTATGTCAGTGTCAGTGGCTTCGGCCAGTTCGGTCCTTTGAGCGAAAGGGTAGGGCACGACCCTCTTGCCCAGAACTATACAGGCTGGGCGGCTTTAAACGGCGAACCCGATGGTGGGCCCATTAAAGCACCGACATTTCTTGCCGATGACCTGGGTGGCTTACATGGTGCCCTGGCAACCATGGCAGCACTTCGCCATCGTGACCAGACAGGGGCAGGACAGCATGTCGACGTAGCGTTGGTCGACAGCATCATGTTCCAGAGTAATGGTCTCGCCAGTCTGGGCGCGCTGGGCCTGCCCACACCCAGAATGGGGAACCAGTTTTCAATCGCCGCACCAGTGAATAATTATGCCTGTACAGACGGTAACGTTTTTGCAGGTGTTTTGCTGGACAGTCACTGGCAACAATTGGCAGGAGAAATGGGCCAGGACTCATTGAAGGGTCTTTCCGGCAGTGAGCGGCTAGCCAGGCGCGATGAGTTAGATGGTTCGCTGGCCGAGCATTGCTCATCGCGCAGTGTGGACGATATTGTGCTGCGGTTTGCGGAACTCGGCTTACCTGCTACCCGCGTCAATACCCCTGCTGAAATAGCAAAGGAGCCTCATATTCATGCCAGAGATATGTTGATCCCTACACAACTGAGCGATGGATCAAACGTACCTCTGGTCGGCCCTGCAGCAAAATTTTCCAGGACGTCGATCACCGTACGGCGTCCCGCTCCCAGTCTTGGCCAGGATAATGATCTTATTTTACCGGAGCTTGGTTATAGCGATGCTGAGCAGGCTAGCTTACGTGAAGACGGCGCAATTGGTTAATAGCCACCTCTGCATAGTACCATTGACATTGATTTATAGACTTATGGAGGAACCATAGATGACTGACCTTATACTTCCAGGGAAATTGACCGACCCGGCGGTTCAGTTCGAAGACGACCCACGCGCTGATCCGCGATTGCGCGAAGCCATTGCTTTAGTGGGGTGGTCGACCGATGTGGCACCCTTGAGCGCAACTGCGTCCTATGAGGAATGTCTGGCATACTGTCAAGCTTTTGAGGCAGCAGCAGCACAGGCCTATCCTTTGATGCGTGCTGCCATGCCGGATTATCCAGGGGTTCAGACAAGTGTCCAGGTTATTAAGGGATCCGCTGGCCACGACATCACGCTCTATATTCACAAGCCGGATACCCCGGGCCAGGTTCCAGGCATGGTTCATCTGCATGGCGGGGGTATGGTGCTGATGACGGCGCAGGATCCCAGCAATATCCGTTGGTGCAAGAGTTTGGCCTCAAAGGGTATGCTGGTGATTGCTGTTGAATTCCGAAATGGTGGCGGCAGCCTGGGTAATCATCCGTTTCCGGCGGGTCTTAACGACTGTGCTGATGCCATCCAGTGGGCTGATAGTAACAGGGCGGCACTTGGTTTATCGGTTCTGATCGTATCGGGAGAGTCAGGTGGCGGCAATCTGTCGCTGGCAGTCGCATTAAAGGCAAAGAATGAGAACTGGTGCGAGCGGATTGATGGCGTCTTCGCGATGTGCCCGTATATATACGGTGGCTATGCAGAACCCGCTGGCGAGTTGGTATCGATCAGGGAAAATAATGGCTATCTGCTCGACTGCGAAATGATGGCTGCTCTTGTAAAAGTCTATGATCCTTCAGGCGACAACCAGACTAATCCTCTGGCATGGCCTTTTCATGCCAGTGTCAAAAATATGAGGGGCCTGCCTCCCCATGTTATCTCGGTTAACGAGCTGGTTCCCCTACGGGATGAAGGGTTGGCCTATTACCGAAAATTACGG
>JAPKEK010000411.1 GCA_028822125.1 Pseudomonadales bacterium
CAGGGATAGTTAAGATCATCAGCAAGTGTCTCGATCTTGTACTCTGCGGTGCACAACGAGTAAAGAAAGATCAGACTTAAACTAAATAGGATTCGCATTTGGGCTTTTACCAGGCGTTAATTCAGGTCATTATAACAGCATGCAAATTAAATGAGGTAATCCAAAGATGAGAGTCGTTATAGGTTATGGGTTGGCAGTTATCTGCAGTTACATTGTGGGGGCTGTCCTGGTTAGTCAGGGGAATATCAGCTCTATCGTTGAATTAGGCTTTGAGATAACCCTTCAGCAGCGTTTTGATGCTGCTAACCATGATGTCATGAATATGTATGGTATTTATCTGCCTTTGATTGCCATAGCGCTGCTGATTGCCTTTGCAGTTGCGGCATTTGTAATACGGCGTGTACCCCATCTGAGATTGCTAGGGTATATTCTTGCTGGCTTTGTGGGGATGATTGCTATTCATGTGATATTGAAACAGGTACTTGGCATTTCCGGTATCGCTCCGACTCGGACCCTGCTGGGGCTGTTCGCTCAGGGTATTGCAGGTGCGCTAGGGGGTTACAGTTTCTGCTGGGTTACGCGGCAAAAAGAAAGTGATCGTTCTAGTGGCTAAAGCCATCGGCTTGAACCCGGCAGGTAATCATCCAGAGTAGGGCCTCTGAGGATTTTCTCAGCAGGTAGTCAAGGCCTCTAAATTGGGTTCCGATTCGCTTAATGCACGAGGCCGAAAAAAATCTATAACAATCGCCGCTTATGTGCTTGGTTTTGTGGGGGGCTAGTCAAAATCACTCATGGAATGGATAACTTGATTGACAATGCCATAGTCCATGGCTTCTTCGACAGACATCCAGTGGTCCCTGTCGGTATCTTTTTCCACCTGCTCCAGAGGTTGGCCTGTTTCCTCAGCGATAATTTTGTTGATGCGCTGTTTGGTCTTCAGAATTTCTTCCATCTGGATCTTGATATCGGTTGCATCACCACTTGATCCGCCCGAGGGCTGGTGTACCAGGTAGCGGGTATTGGGTAGAGAAAAACGGTTCTCTTTTTTTGCGGCAAGGTAAATATTGGTGGCTGCACTGGCTACCCAGCCTGTCCCGACAACGCGAACCACGGGCTTAACAAATTTAATCATATCGTATACAACATCCCCGGATTCCACATGGCCACCTGGGGAACTGATATAAATAGTAATCGGTTCATCGCTTTCACTGGACAGGGCGAGAAGCTGCTCGCTGACTGTTCTGGCGGTTTTTTCATTTATCTGGCCAAAAATAGAAATAGATCGAGATTTGAACAATTTTTCATCCATGAAGTTAGCGGATGAAGGTTTCAGATTTTCGGTTTCCTCGTTCATCTTTGAAGGCCCTTCTGCAAGCAATTAGAGTTAAGTATTCTGGTGCGAAGCATAGCAGTGCTGAACGCGCTCCGCCATTGCTTGCTGTCACCTTTATGCAAGAATCAGCAGGATATGTCTAAGTTGTTGCAGTCACTGCTGAACTATTGCGAAAGGTCGTACCAGGATTGAAGATAGTTCCTGTGGTACATTGGCGAGACGGTTAAGAAGAGCCAGCCCATGGTAGGATTTTCTGCAGAGCTGGCCAGGAGCTAACAGGAGTACGAAGTGAAAGAATTAAAACTGGGTCTGCAGATGGGTTATCTGGGAGCAGGTCCAGATCCCAGGATGGTTGAGGTGGCTCAGCAGGCGGAGCAGTTGGGTTATGATGTAATTTTTACTAAGGATCGCCCTTCCGCCTGGAGAGAATCACCAGTGACCGCCTTGCTGGCTAACAACCGCAATCTGTCTCACGTGCGTAGCCTAGTTGAATTGGCGTTAGGTTAGCCTGCATGCAGGAGGTTGTCGGAATTCGCCGGGCGAGACCAGAGGATGTGGGTCATTTAACAGCCTTGCAACACGCAGCTCAAATAAGTGTGGAAGTGGGCTGGCAGGAGGTTGCACCCTGGCACAGTTGGTTAACTGATACCGGAGTATTCACTTATGTCGCAGAGCGAGAGGAACTCCTCGGTGTGGTAGTTGCTGGCCCGGTTGGCGAATCTGTTCTGCAAGACGGCCAGACGGGTGAGATCATTGCCTGGTTTCTGCATCCTGAAGCATGGTGTCAGAAGCTCGGCCGAAAATTGCTGGTTCATGGAGTGAGCGTATTAAAGCGCTGTCTTTTTAACAGGGCAGTGATTTGGATACCCGACAAAGCGCGAAGAGCAGAAAGCATAGCTGTAAGCCTGAAGTTCAACGTGACGGGTATGGAACGGATTCGTAACCTGGCTTCGGGTTCAGTTAATGAAATTTGTTACCAGCTGGACTTAGACGGCTATTTTTAAGGTAACAGGCCCAGGTGCTCAATGACTCTTTAGATGCCAGTACAGCCAGGTGATCACAGGCAGGGTTAACCAACCTAACCACGCAGCTAAGCGATTGCCCGGTTTGGCGGGGTGGAGGACAGGTAAATTATCTGCATTTGCAACGGTCTGCTTTTTTAATTAACGGGATTGTTTTACTTGCTGGCCCGACTGTCGTTATTCTTGGGGTGAACAAGCAAAGAAGGGAGAAAGGGTATGCTGATTGATCTGACTGCTGCTGCTGAGATAGGCGATGGCGGACAGCAGAAGGGCCGTTTGTTTCCTGTTTGGCTTAGCCCTGTTATTTTTGGGCTATTGACCTTGCTGGGCAATCTGTCATTTAGCCAGGCCAGCGATGAAAAATTATTTGCTATGGCCCAGGCTGTTTCAGCAGAAAGAATTGAACGAGATGTAAACATGCTGGTCGGTTTCGGTACACGCCATAGCCTGTCTGATACCCAGTCACAGGATCGAGGTATTGGCGCTGCCCGCCGATGGATAGAAGCGGAGTTTGCTCTGATATCCAAGCGTTGTGGTGGCTGCCTGGAAGTGCAGACACAGCAGCAGGTTTTCGCCGATGAACGGCGCATACCTGAGGCAACAGAGGTGGTTAATGTTATTGCTATTTTAAGGGGGACACAGGAACCTCAGCGTTATGTAATTATGTCTGGCGACATTGATTCCAGGGTTTCAGACCCGATGGATTTTACATCGGACTCGCCTGGCGCTAATGACAATGCATCGGGTATGGCAGGTACCCTGGAAGCAGCCAGATTACTGAGTCAATATCGCTTTCCAGCCAGCATTGTTTTTGCTGGTCTATCAGGAGAAGAGCAGGGCCTGTTCGGTGGCAAGATTTTAGCAGCCCATGCAAAGCAGCAGGACTGGTATGTTCAGGGCGTTTTAAACAACGACATGATTGGCAATATAGCAGGGCTTAACGGCGTGATTAATAACACCACAGCAAGAGTTTTTTCAGAAGGGACAAGACCCTCTGAATCTGGTGCCGAGGCCAGGATTCGCCGCTTCACGGGAGGTGAAGTGGATTCCCCATCACGTAACCTGGCCAGATATATTGATCGCATGGCAGATACCTACCTAACTGACCTGGACAT
>JAPKEK010000412.1 GCA_028822125.1 Pseudomonadales bacterium
ATAAGAATACACTCAAGAATGTAGCCGCTGTGCAAGCGTATGCTGTCAGAGAAAATCAGCGCAAACCACGACAGCTTTATATTCGATTTCTGGTGTCACCGACCGAGCTTATCGGCGAGGCAGGCCAGGTACACGCGGTCAAGATTAATAAGAATGAATTGTACACGGATGATCAGGGTGCTTTAAAAGCAAGGGCAACAACGGCTGAAGAGATCATCCCAGCTGGGTTGGTATTTCGCTCGGTCGGTTATCGAGGCAAGCCTTTACCTGATGTGCCGTTTAATGAGAGTTGGGGGACTATAGCAAACCATCTCGGCGCGATAACCAACAATGATGGTTCCACTGTACCTGGCATGTATACGGCAGGTTGGATTAAGCGAGGCCCCAGTGGTGTAATTGGTACCAATAAGACCTGCGCACAGGAAACAGTCGGCCTGATGGTTGCAGATCTCGCCATGAACAAGCATTTTCAGCCAACCGATACAGACCCGGCGGCTATTGAGGCACTGGTCAGGAGCAGGCAACCGGATCTAGTTAGTTATGCGGACTGGAAGAAAGTTGACTTGGCAGAGCTGGCCGCAGGCGATGCCAGTAACCGCCCACGGGTTAAAATCTCCAATGTTAATGAGATGCTTGAATTGATACGCAGCTAGCTCGTAGCAGCCTTGACTGCCGGAATGACCTGTTCCAGATAAGCGCTGAGGGCTTCTTCATGGTAAGGCGCTCTTATGGCAATATTGATCATGTCAGCCCCCAGGTGATGATATTCCAATAGTTTTTCTATGGCTGCTTCAGGTTTGCAGAGCAGCGCACCTGAGGTAATTCTGTCGGCGGCAGGCCCCCATTCTCTATCAATGCGAGTTTGTTCTCGCTTGATATCCTTATCTGTTAATGCAAGGTTGAAGCTCAGATTGACGGAACGTTTAATGCTGGTCGGGTCCCTGTCTAGTTTGACACACCATTGATTTAGCGTTTGGTTCAGCTGCTTGAATTGTTCTTGGCTGACATAAGCAGCATTCCAGCCGTCGCCGTGCTGGGCGACAATTCGCAGGGTCTTTTTCTCACCTAGCCCGCCTATCCAGATAGGCATTCTTGATTGTAAGGGCTTCGGCTGATTGGCGGCATCAACGGTCGTAAAATGCCGGCCAGTGAAGCTGCTTCTATCCGTGGTAAGCATTTGACGAATGAGGATTGCAGCTTCTTCAAGCATGTCTAGGCGAGTACCGATTGACGGGAAATCATAGCCGTAAGCTCGCGCTTCCTGGCTGTGCCATCCGGCGCCCAGGCCAAGCTCAAACCGGCCTTGGGAAATATGATCGAGCGTAGCTGCCGCTTTGGCTAGACTGGCCGGATTTCGATAGCCGACATAAAAAACCAGGCAGCCTAACCTGGCATGCTGCGTGTCGGCGGCCAGCGCACCGAGCGTGGTGAGTGCTTCAAAATGATCCTGAGTCCCGTTAGCCGGTGGTGCTTCGTAAAAATGATCCCAGGCGGAAATCCAGTCGACCCGGGCTTCGTCCAGATCTTTCCAGAGTTTACGCATTTCCGGCATGGTCATATTCTGTTGGCCCACATGGACCCCTAGTGCTGGAGACATGCTGTGTTCCTCCTTTGTGATGAGCTGTTGATCTGTTTATTGTTGGTTGATTATTTTTTCAGGCTGTCGAGTATTTCATTAAGGCTGGGTGCTTGCTTCCAGTCTTTGTGTGCCAGAAGTTTATCAAAGGTATCGGCAGCCGCTAAATGAAAGCCGTCGCTGTTGCCAGCGCTATTAAAAGTGCTGGCAATTTCTTTCATTTCGCCTGAAAACCGCCAGGCCTTGGATGAATTTGTTATCAGTCTCTGGTGGGTTTGCCGGGTCATGGTCTCCCCCCACTGGCTCTGCAGGGCGTCCCTGACACCGTAGTATTCGGCTACACTGAGAATGCCGGCCAGTAAAGCAGTACTGCCTTTGGTATAGGCTGCGAAAGTCATTTTTAAAGCAGACGCGTCACCTACGGCTTGCGACAGGCAAGTCGTTTCAAAACTGGATTCATCAAATATTTCGATAATCTGGTTCGCTTCTGGTCCTGATAGGTAGATCTGGCTGCGGGCACTTGGATTGGCTTTGCTGTTGCTTTCCTGCGGCCAGGCAGGGCCGCCAATGATGGCGCCATCGACCATACTGATACCCTTGTCTTGAAGCATCTCTTGGATGCGCAGCGTTTTTTCTGGAGAGATTGCATTGGCTTCAACGTAAATGCCACTGAAGCCTGAATTAACGACGGCTTTGGCTGTATCGACGGCGCCATGAGGTGGACAAACGCTGACGATAACCTGACAGCGACGGCACAGAGCGTTCAAGCTGTCGGCTGCAGTCAGGTTTGCTCGTGCTGCTCTTTCCCGGCTCGCTTGACTACGGCCTGCGGGCAGCCACATGACGGCTTCAGCGTTGGCAATCATGGCTGCACCGATAGGGGCGCCCATTTCGCCTGGATGTAGTAAACCTATATTCATGATAGTTCTATCTCATAACACTGCATGGCGTTTTGACCCATCACGGCCTCCTGCTCTGATTCGCTGAGTGTACTGATGCAGGCTGCAGCGAGGTCACAGACCTCGTCAAAAGTAGCAGCCATGGTATAAACAAGCCACTCCGAGGCAAACAGCAGCCGATGGCTGCCAAAAGCGTCGAGAGCAACATCAACAGACGGGAGAAATACCTGGGTTGGAAGTTCAAAGTCATTCCACTCACGGAAGCCTGCTCGGGTCACTAAGCCTGCTAATTTACACCAGACGTTGTCGCGCTGGCCAATTTTCTTTAAGTAACCTGACCATTCATTAAATGCTTTAGGATCGGTTGATTGGCCCTGAATCAAAGGATCCGCCAGGGATTGTAAGATGAAAACGAGATTCTGAAAATGATCAATTAGGACAATGAACTGGGGTAACTGGCTTGCCTTTACTGCAAGTTCTATGGGTAATCCGGTTGTCGCCAGTTTGGCGAAATCTTCTGCCAGAAAGTCCAGCAGGTTCAGGTTTTCGGGCGTATTCCGCAAACTGTGCTGTATACTGACGAAGTGCGGGCCGTAGCGTTCAAGGTGTGCATCAAGCGCTGCTAAGCCGGGCTGGGTCATGCCGATAATGCCTTTGACAAAAGGGTTTGCTGATTGCTGGTTCAACAGGAAATCAACTTCATCTTTGTTCGAACTCACCTGGGTAGAAAGGCAGCCGTTAAATCCGTTATCAATTAACTGGGGTGCGATATGTTCGGGCAGATAGGGTTGCCTGAGAATAGCTGGCCTGTTTTTCTGCCAATTGATGTAGCTGGGCTGTGCAGACCAATAATACTGCTGGCTATCAATACGCATTTGACACCCTGAATTTCCTGTAGTTGAATCCTGAAGCGACTGCATAGGCGTTCAGGAATGCCACTTGAGTTCGATAAATTTCCGGTTCCACCCCTGACGGGCGTCATGTGCGAGGAGAT
>JAPKEK010000413.1 GCA_028822125.1 Pseudomonadales bacterium
CAACAACATCGCCATGGCTGCAGAAAGGGCCCTGCAGGATGCACGCATCAATCGCGTTGCGATACTTGATTTTGATGTACACCACTGTAATGGCACAGTTGACATATTCAAGGACCGGCCTGAAGTTCTGGTCTGCTCAAGCTTCCAGGAAGAATTCTTCCCTTTTCGCTACATGACTTTCAGGAACGAGCATATTATCCCGGTGCCTTTAGCTGCCGGGAGCACCGGTTATAGCTTCCGAAAAGCCATTGAATCGCACTGGCTACCGGCTCTTGAGAAACACAGGCCCGATTTCATCTTCATCTCAGCAGGTTTTGATGCACATGCTGACGATCCGATCGGTGGGCTGCTTTTAGCGCACCAGGATTATCGCTGGATCACGGAACTCATCGTCGATATTGCCCGGCAATTTGCCAAAGGCCGCATTGTATCAACGCTTGAGGGCGGTTACAGCCTCAAGGCCCTGGCTGATTCAGCTGCCGAACATGTCAGCACACTGCAATCCTATGCAACTAGAAATTCCTGAATATCAATTTCATCAACCTGGTCCGCCAGCAGGAATCGATCTGCATATTCCTGGTGGATTCCCCTTTCAAGAAATAGCCGATACAGGTCCTTATCGATATGATTATCCTTGGCCATAAAACTCATGATACGTAAACACTGGGACAGTGTTTTACGTTCTTTGTAGGGACGGTCAGCGGCGGTCAACGCTTCGAAGATATCGGCGACGGCCATAACTCTGGCAGGCAAGGACATCTGAGAACTCGATAACCGCCTCGGGTAGCCCGTACCGTCCATTTTCTCGTGATGGCCACCGGCAATTTCAGGAACCCGTTTCAGTGCCCTTGGCAGGGGTAGTCTCTCCAGCATGACGATTGTCTGAACGATATGATCATTGATGATAAAACGTTCTTCTTCGGTCAGGGTTCCTCTTGAGATACTCAGGTTATAGATCTCGCCGAGATTAAATCGGTATTCCGGCACATCCACTTTAAACCCATAACCATTATCTGGTTCGGCACTGAACGGCACAAAGGGGTGCTCGATCAGGTGGTCCGGACGATCAACTAGCAATTGCTCTTCAACAGGCAGGGGCTGCGCCGGCACTTTTTCAAATCTTTTTCGTTCAGCAATTGAAATCCCAGCTCTGTTGTCCAATGTCCTGCTCCAGGTCCTGCTACCGATTTCCTTAACTCTCAGGATTTTATCCTCATCCAGGAATTCACCACCGATATTCGTTTCCGCAATGAAGTAATAGTCTTCATCAATGGCTTGTAATTCTTGTTCCAAAGCGGCTTTTTGCTGCGCAGCATCCTGACCTTCAAGTATTGTTTCGAGGCAGCGAATCCGGGCATCTCGCTTGATGACTTCAAAGCGCGTCCTTACTTCATGAATTCGATCCGTAATAGTTTCCAGTTTAGTGGCTTTATCAACTACAAACTCCGGCGTCACAACCTTACCGCAGTCATGCAACCAGGAAGCCAGGTGAAGCTCATTGCGATCATCCTCGTTCAAGGTGAATTCCTTGAAGGGTCCTGATTTTTCTTCTGAGGCAGCCTCGGTCAGCATTTTTGCCAGTTCCGGCACCCTTTGGCAATGACCCCCAGTGTAGGGTGATTTAGCATCCAGCGCACTGGCCAGCAATTCAATAAAAGCCTGTTGCAGATCTGCCATTTCCTTCATCAGCGTTGCATTATCCAGCGACACAGCAGCCTGGCTGGCCAGGGCCTCTACCAGCGGTTGAATCTCGTCAGAAAATGCAATGACCTGTTGATTGTCTGGATCCTGGCAATTCAATAGCTGTAACACACCGATAAGATCACCAGCTTTATTTTTCATGGGAACAGTCAGAAACGATTGCGATCTAAACCCCGTCAAGTCATCGAACTTCCTGGTTCCCGAGAAGTCGAAGTCTTCAGATCGGTAGACATCTGCAATATTGACAGTTTCTCCCCTGTTGGCTGCAAAAGTGACTATATTATTCAAGTTGGGTTTACCCGCCGCATCGAGCAACTTCACAGGTGGCAATGTAACCTCGGTATTAGTTGTTCCTCCCTGGGCAATACCCAGAGATACGGTCCTGACAATTTCAAATTTAAGCCCCCCCATATCATCATTCACATAGAGTGTGCCGCCATCTGCATTAGTGAGGTCCATGGCCTCCAATAAAATTTTTTCCATCAATACATCTATGTCTTTTTCTGATGAAAGCGCTATGCCAATTTCAATTAGGCGGCTGGCTGAAGTTATTTCCGCAAACATAATCACCCCTTGATGACGAATCTGAAATAATCTTAATAATGGCAATTGATATTAACATCTATCCCATTAAGCCTCTCGGAAATCGAATATTTCCTACAGGCCGTGCTTGCTATTTGTTATCCTGTGACTTCCTGTTAAGCCATGAGTCAGTAGCTATGTCCATAACGATTCCATATGTCTACAAATATTCGTTTGAATACGCAACCATAGAAACGGTATCGCCGATGATTCGACGCGTAACGGCTAGAAATCCCTCCGGTTTCACTTTCAACGGTACCGGCACCTATATTATTGGCCATGGCAACGTTGCCGTGATTGATCCCGGCCCCATGATTGCCGAGCACATACAAGCACTGGAATCAGCCTTACACGAGGAGACGGTCACGCATATCCTGATCACCCACACCCATGCAGATCACTCTCCAGCCGCCGCACCACTTAAATTAGCCTGGAACGCGCCCACCTACGGCTATGGACCCCATGGTGCAGGCAAAATAGCGGATGGCATACCCATAGAAGAAGGCGGAGATATGGACTTCACACCAGATCATGAACTCAGGGATGGCGATATCATCCACGGCGATGGATGGACAATTGAGAGTGTCTATACGCCCGGGCATACATCCAATCACCTGTGCTTCGCACTTCTCGAGGAAAAGGCCCTGATGACCGGAGATCACGTCATGGGTTGGTCAACCAGCGTTATCGGGCCGCCAGACGGGGATATGACAGCCTATATGGAAAGCCTGGGAAAATTATTATCGAGAGACGATACAGTATACTGGCCAACGCACGGCACCTGTATCAAGGATATCAAACCCTTTGTGCACGCTTTCATAGCACATAGACTGGACAGGGAACAACAGATCATTGCCTGTTTAAATCAAGGCTATCACCAGATCAATGCCATGGTGCCAATCATGTACAAAGAAACTCAGCCAGCGCTCCACCCAGCGGCTGCCCGCTCTGTGCTTTCAGCCATGATAAGACTCATTGATCTGGGTAAAATTCATACAGACGGACCCGCTACGCTGCAATCACAGTTTTATCTGTCAAACCCAGGATGAAGCTAACCGGATAATCGTTTCAGACCTTTAATGCGGTTATCTTCTGCCAGAGCCCCATACCGGGCTCGCTCAAAAAGGCCTGTGCCACAGTTTCATGCCAATCATGTTCATTGCCGAATTGATCCCGCCAGAGCCAC